>JAYTMQ010000159.1:0-7863 GCA_043728355.1 Bacteroidota bacterium | reverse complement strand
AACAGATTGTTAATTAATTTAACTGGTGTGAAATCTTGAACTTGAACCGTTATTATTGAATTTTCAATTTTGGACCACAAACCGGACTTGTCTTTGGCTTGAATTAAATATTGATAAACTTTGTTTTTTTCGGCTTTGCTGTCAACATATTGTTGTTGAATGGTGTCATAAACCTGAAGTAATTCTTCCCATTTATCTTGACCATTTAATTTTCTTTTTAAGCTGTGATAATTTATATCATCGCTATAACTTCTTATCCAATTGAGTATTACTTTACCGTTTTTGGAATCATAATCTTTAAAAATTGGTGCTGCAGGAGCAATTTTATCGGGTTTTTCTAAAACCAAAATTTCTGATGGTTTTGACATGTTGTGTCTAATGTCTTCGGAAACAAGCCTGTAGTAAACATAGCGATTGGACATTGTTAAGCTAACTTTGTCTTTAAATTCTAATTTCTCAAAAGGTTTGTTGTAAATATCTACAAATTCTTCTTTGTCGTTGTTGGCTCGCAAAATTCTATAGCCTATTAAATCTTTTTCAAGATTGGGTTGCCATTTTAAACGAACAACGCCCAAACTATCAATTTTTCCTTCTAAACCATAAGGAACATTGGGCGCAATAGAATCGATAGGTTGCACCAACATGCTTAACGAAGTTAATCTTTTGTTGTTTCTGGCAATGACGGCTACTTTAAAATAATTAGACGGCTCTAGATTTTTATAATTTATTTTTCGAATATTGGGTGCCAATTTTTCGGCAGCAATTTTATATTTTCCGTTGTCTTTATCTGCGACCAAAACTTCAAAACTTGCTATATCTACTTCGGCTGCTGCATCATATTCCCAAATAATGTCAGCGCTATTGTCGTTTAAAATTTGATAATTCGCCATTCGTGGAGCCGATTCTAAAGCAGTTGTGCCTTTAACAGTGATTGGTTTGGTTACTTGACCTTTTTCGCCAAATGAACTAATCCCAAATAATCTGTAATAATAGGTTTTATCGTTTGATGCAATTGTATCACCATAAAACATACTTTTAGATGGCTTGTCTTCATTGCTGTTTAAATTGACAAGATTGGTTTTAGAAATTGGCTGATAATCAATTCCATCTGTAGACTTTTCAATCATAAAGGAACTATAAATATTTTTATAAGTATCATAATCCCAAGAGAGCATTACTTTTTTATCGTCTGGAATTGCGGTAAAATCTGAAATTATTGGCAGTAGTTCGAAATCTTTTAAACCAACGACGAATGAAGAATTGGCAACTTTAGGAGTTTGAAAAACAGTTACTTGATAAGCATATATTTCATTGAGTTTTACATTACTATCGACCAAACCCCAACCTGCAAGCTGAGCAGCTTCGAAATTCATATCGGCTCCATAAAGCGCAAATGTGTAGCGTTGATCGAGTTCGTTGGCAACATTCAAAATCTTAGACAATTTTCCTTCTTTGGCATCGGTTACTGTAAAACTTTCACCATATATTGCTTGGGCAACAATGGCAGCATTGTTGTCTTTTTGGATAATGTCCATCCATTTTTCTAACTTTGCTGGAACTAATGGTTTTGGAGTTAAAACATTTTTTTCTGGAACATCAAGTACTTTTCCGTCTCGCTTTATAGTGAATCGATTTATAACAAATCCTTTTTTATGTGCTCTTTGCCATTCAATTGGATTGTTTATTGCCCATCTCACTAAAATTTTATCTTGCTGAGCCCTTGCAGTGACGACGACTGATGGTTTTTTTGATTGACAAAAGTTATATGAAATATTGAAAAATAAAAAAAGTAGAAGTAATTTTCTTAGCATAATTTATTTAATATTTGATTTGCAAAGATAATACTAATTTTAACATTTGGTTTAATTAAAAATAAAAAAATGCTACTTAATAATATTTTGTTAACATTTGCAAAATCATTTTCTTCAATTTTAATAATTAGTTCATTTTTTGTGAAAATTAGTTTTGCAATCAATTAAATTTATAATTATTTCTTTTGATTTAAATGTTTGGCGAAAAACCTTTAAAGTTTTATTTTTGAATTATACAAAACTTCAGAAATTAGAAAATTTATAGGAAAAAGCGGTGGAGAAATTGTAAATGTTACTCTTTATCTCGTAAATAAAATCGTTGAAAAAAAGAACGAAAATGAAATGATTTTTGAATGTTTTAAAGATGCAGAAGTATTCAAAATATTCAAAAAACAAAAAATTGAGGAGCAAAACGAAATAATTGAGAATATTAATTCTGTCGCAACAGAAAATTAGAAAGTGGAAAAAATTGTAAAGTTTATTGCAAAACTTGAACAAAAAAATTAAAAAATACTTTTGCCAACAACCTTTTAAAATAATAGTTCCGATAACTATCAAGATTGGTATAAAATTTATACAATGTTTTATACTTTTACGTTCAGCAATTAACCTTAAATTTTAGCTATCCAATTCAGATAGTTTTCTAAATCAACTTATTTAAGTCTCAAAAGTAGCGGTTATTTTATAACTATTTCTCAAATTAAGCTGTTTGTAAAGTGTTTGTAAAAAAATAGGGCAACAACAAAACTGTTAGTTTTGAAATTTTTTAGTTTTTTTCCAATAGAAAACATTCTTTGAACTATTATTTTAAAAATAGAAAAATAGCTTTAAAAATATTCAAAAGTTATAATTAATTCAGAGTTATTTTTCTTAAAATCTTTCCGTTTTCGGTTTCCTTAAATTTATTTACGAAAACAATTTCCTTCGGTTTTTCATATTTATCGAGTTTATCAAAAATAGATTCGTCTATATTTTGGTATTCGCCTTCTATAACCAAAACTAATTTTTCGCCAAGAGTTTCATCTAATTTTCCTGCTACAAAAAATCTTGAATTTAATTTATCAGATAGTTTTTTCTCAATTAATTCTGGTATTAATTTTATGCCTCCACTATTAACAACATTATCAAATCGTCCAAGAAAAACAAATTGATTTTCGTTAACCAATTCTACCAAATCATTAGTTAAAATTACTTCATCAGAAATTTTTGGAGCGTGAATCACCAAGCAATTTTTATCATCGTATGAAATCATAACGTTTGGTAAAACTGTAAATGCTTTTTCGCCAATTTTTTTTACTGCGATATGGGTTATTGTCTCAGTCATTCCGTAGGTTTCGAAAACTTCTATAGGCAATTCCATTAAATCTTTTTCGAGTTTTGAATTCATTTTTGCACCACCAACAATCATTTTTTTAACCATTAATAATTCTCTCAAAGAATTTTGAGCCTGCAAAGGAACCATTGCGGTAAAATCATAATGTGTTTCGTTTTTTCTCATAGGGTTGGAACTTGGAGCAACAAAATCGATATCTAAACCCAAAATAAATGCGCGAACAAACATCATTTTTCCAGCAATAAATTTTACTGGCAAACAATGCAAAACTTTATTTCCTGGCGATAAGTCAAAATAATCGCCAGTAGCAATTGCAGAATTAACCATTGCTTGTTTGTCGATTTTAATGATTTTTGGCGTTCCGGTTGTTCCTGAAGTTTGCAAATTCATAAAATCGTTGTCATCAAACCAATCTAAGAAAAATTCACCTACGTGTTTCTCAAAATCTTCGCCTTCTTTTATAAAACTATAAGCAACACGAAGCATATCTTCGCGGTCAAAATGATAACCATTCAATTTAAATTGGTTATGAACTTTATCGTAAGTTGGATTATTCATTTTCTCCTATTTTTTGATATTCTAATTCGGCTGATTCTTTAATGTTTCCAGTCAATTTTTCTTTCCAATCTGACCAATTATATTTTTTACTAAAAATAAATAATAAAATTGGATAAATGATAAAAACGGGCAATAAAATTCCAGAAAATATTTCTGGCTCAGATTTATCGATTAAAATCGAATGGGTTTGAAAAACAGTCCAGTCGGCAGTAACTAACAATGCACCAACTAAATTATTGGCTGCATGAAAACCTAACGAAAGTTCTATTCCGTCATCCATTAATGTCAAAATTCCAAGAAACAAACCTGTACCTATATAATAAATCATAATTGAGTAACCCATTTTTTCGACTTCAGGATTTGCTAAATGTAGAGAACCAAAAATTAATGATGTCATCAGTAACGGAAACCATTTGTTCTTTGCAATACTAGCAAAACCTTGCATTAAATAACCACGAAATAAATATTCTTCACATGAAGTTTGCAACGGAATCATAACAGTTGCAATAACAAATAAAATTAAAAAAGGCACCAATTTGAAGTTGTAAACAAACATTTCTGGTGCTGTGTAATAAGCTATTAATGTTGTAATTAATGTGAAAAATGTCCAAACCGAAAAAGAAAAAAAAATGCGATTCCAATCGACTTTTGGTCTTGATGTTGTCACTGATAAAATGGTTTGTTTGTGAATAAACTTTATTACAAAATAAAGACCAATTAATCCAATTGCAAAGGATAAAGTCAACAGAAATAAGGTTAAATTAGAATCTAAAATCCTCATTAAAAGATTATCGTTACTGGGAAAAGTCTTTTTATCTTGTATTACAGTTTTAAAATAAATTGCCAACATAAATGGAATTTGACCAATTGACGATACTATTATTACAATAAATGAACCTAAAATATACTTCCAAAAACTATTTTCTTTATCAAAACCTTGTGCTATAAACATATAAAATTAATTTAAATTTTAAAATGATTAGTGTTTAAAAAACTATTTTTGTTACAACAAATCAATTCTAATACAATGATACAAATTTATCATAATTCAAGATGCGGAAAATCAAGAAATTGTTTGGCTTTTCTTGAAAAATCTAATGAAAAATTCGAAATAATAAATTATTTGGTTAATAATCCAACCTATAATGAATTGGCTGAAATCATCAACAAACTAAATATCAAACCTTTAGATTTAATCAGGCAAAAAGAAAAAATTTGGCTTGAGAATTACAAAGGCAAAATTCTATCAGATTCAGAAATTATCCAATCTATGTTAGACAACCCAATTTTAATTGAAAGACCAATATTAATTGATAAAAATCGAGCAATAATAGCAAGAGAACCAGAATTATTTGAAGCTTTTTTAAAATAATTAAATTCTCATTGAACATTAAAGCAATCTCACTTTAAAAATGATACCTGTTTTAAAAATCAACGCACTGATTTAACAACTAATTGTGAGATAATTTGGACTTCAAAATGTAATTTCGCCATTTTTAAAACCAAAATTATAAATGAAATTTTACAAATTATTAATTGTCCTATTTTTATTGTTTTTTAATATTTTAACTTTTTCGCAAGATAAATCACAAGTAATAAAAATTAAAATTTCTGGAAAAGTTATTGATAAAATCTCCAAAAAACCACTAGAATATGCAACTGTAACAATAATAAATACTAAAAATTCTAAAATGATTTTTGGTGCCATAACCAACGATTTGGGCGAATTTATAATTGATGCAAATTCAGGAGCTTATAATATAAAAATTGAATATATTTCTTTTAATTCTGTAACAATTACGCAACAAAACTTTATTGAAAATACCATTTTAAATCCTATTGAATTATCCGAAACTACATCTCAACTCAATGAAGTTGTGGTTCGAGCCGAAACTTCAACAGTCGAAATTAAATTAGATAAAAAAGTATATAACGTTGGAAAAGATATGATTGTTAAAGGTGGAACGGCCAACGATGTCTTAAATAATGTACCATCTGTAACCGTCGATGCTGATGGAAATGTCAGTTTGCGAGGAAACGAAAATGTAAAAATATTTATTGATGGACGACCAAGTAATGCTGCAAATATAGCAACAGCATTACAACAAATTCCTGCTGATGCAATTGACAAAATAGAAGTAATATCTAATCCTTCAGCAAGATACGACTCAGAAGGTGGCGCAGGTATTTTGAATATAGTAATCAAAAAAGGAAAAACAGATGGTTTTAATGGTTCAATAATAGCAACAATTGGTGATCCAAAAAATTATGGCTTACAAAGTAATGCAAATTTCAAAACTGAAACCTTTAATTTTTTCTCATCACTTGGATTTAATGATACCAAATCTCCAGGTAATTTCTTGACAGATTCTGAATATTTTGACAATAATAGAATTAAAACATCATCAATAAATGAAAAACGAACCAACGAAAGATTAAGAAAAGGTCACAATTTTAATTTTGGTTTAGAATTATTTATTGACAAATCACTCACTTGGACAAATGCTTTGAATTATAGAAAAAGTGATGGAAATAATCCAGAAAATGTTTTCATTCAGAATAATTTAGCGGCATCTAGTTTTGTTCGAAATAGAATCAATGACCAATTTACGTTGGCTCAAAATGCAGAATACACCTCTAATTTTACAAAAAAATTCAAGAAAGAAGGTCATAAATTAACCTTAGATGTTTCTACTTCTAAAGATATTGACAATGATTCGTCAACAATTACAACCTTTATAACAGGACAAGAAGCAAATACTAGTCGAGAAGCAACAAAAAATTTCATCACACAATTCAAAACCATTTTTCAAACTGATTATGTATTGCCAATCGGTAAATCTGGCCAATTTGAACTTGGTTTCAAATCGGATGTGAATGATATGACAAGTAATTATGCTGTTGGAAATTTAGATAATTTAAACAATATTATACCAAATAATCAGCTTACTAATACTTTTAAATACAAAGAAAACATAAAAGCATATTATGCTCAATTTGGTTCCAAAATTCAAAAATTTTCTTATTTGTTTGGTCTAAGATTAGAAGATTCTAAAATTGATGTTAACTCAGTAAATAATAATCAATCTTTCGATAAAAATTACCAAAACATTTTCCCGAGTGCATTTTTGACTTATGAATTGTCTGATATTACCAAAATTTCTGTTAATTATAGTCGTCGAATAACACGACCTAGAAATCGATTTATAAACCCTTTTTCAGGTTACAATAGCGATGTAAATATTTTTGAGGGAAATCCAGATATTAATCCATCGATGACAAATGCATTTGATTTTGGATATTTAACTAAAATCAAAAAAGTAGCTTTTTCAGCCTCTATTTATTACAATAATACTAATAGTCCATTTCAATTTACTCGACGTCAAAACGGAAACTTTGTCGTTACAGTTTTAGATGGAACAGATACTGTTATAAATGGTCAAGTTACACAAATAATTGGCAGAGAAGATATTAGAACTCCTGTTTTATTGTCAACTCCACAAAATTTAGACAAAGAAATTCGCTATGGTTTTGAATTTTCAATTAATTATAGTCCAACAAAATGGTGGAAATTGAACAGTAATTTCAATTATTTTAATGCAAAAGTTTCTGGCAATTATAGCTATTCATTATTAAATAGCAATAAATTAATTACAGAAAGTTTTAATAGAGATGCTTCAAATTGGTTTGCAAAATTAAATTCAAGAATTACATTGCCATACAAAATAGATTGGCAAATAAACGGAATTTATACAGCACCACAAAACACTATTCAAGGAAAATCCTTAGAAGTTTTTACATTAAATACAGCATTTAGCAAAGATATTTTGAAAGAAAAAGCTACAATTTCTTTAAATGTTAGCGATATTTTTAATTCTACCAAAATGCGAAGAGCGTTTGATTTGCAGACAGTTAATTCTTATACAGAAATGCAAAGAAGAGTGAGACAAGTCAATTTGAGTTTTACATATAGATTCAATAAAAAGAAAGAAGAAAAAATAACCAAACCAAGACAAGACGATGGTGGTGATTTTTAAAGTCAATAAAAAAAGGAACTCAATTGAGTTCCTTTTTTATTAAATAATCATAATTTTAATTATGCTTTTGCTGCAGCTTTCTCTGCTTGCTTCTCTTTAATCAATTCACGAACAGCACCAAATA
>JAYTMQ010000158.1:0-11279 GCA_043728355.1 Bacteroidota bacterium | reverse complement strand
AAAAACTACTTGTCAGAAATAAAAAGGTTTGTATATTTGCACTCGGTTTTAAGAGAACCTATTTAAAAGAAATTAATACACGATTTTAAAGATACCAAGTAATGAGCAAAAGAACGTTTCAACCATCGAAAAGAAAAAGAAGAAATAAACACGGATTTATGGACAGAATGGCTTCTGCAAATGGAAGAAAAGTCCTTGCGCGTCGTAGAGCAAAAGGAAGACATAAATTGACAGTATCTTGCGAACCAAGACACAAAAAATAATGATTAGCAACTAATCAATATCAAGCCGTTACTTTTATTAGTAGCGGCTTTTTTTTAAACCTGTTTATAAAAATTAATAAGTTTTAGAAGCTATTTCCTGCTGTTCGCTGCAATCTTTTTAATTTTAAAGAAAAATTAAAAAGGATTTCCACTGCCATCAGGGCTAGGGTTTCAACTTCAAAATTCAACATTCGTTAATCGTTGTTCAAACTTTAAAAAGCGAATGTTGAACAGATGAACAACGAAAAACGAATTTTGAAGTAAAGAATACAACACAACAAAATCTAAGAAGTCTAAAAATTTAACAATCTAAGAAGTCTAAAAAATGCCAAAAGACAATTCCATAAAATCGGTTTTAATAATAGGTTCAGGTCCAATCGTTATAGGTCAGGCGTGCGAATTTGATTATGCAGGTTCGCAATCGGCACGCTCCATCCGCGAAGAAGGAATCGAAGTGATTCTTATCAACTCCAATCCGGCAACCATCATGACCGATCCTTCCATGGCCGATCATATTTATTTATTGCCACTGACCACCAAATCGATTATCCAAATCTTAAAAGAACATCCTCAAATTGATGCTGTGCTTCCAACAATGGGAGGGCAAACCGCTTTAAATTTATGTTTAGAAGCTAATGATAAAGGCATTTGGAAAGATTTTAATATAAAAATGATTGGAGTCGATGTTAATGCCATCAACATTACCGAAGACAGAGAGCAATTCAAACAATTGCTTAAGAAAATTGGAGTACCAACTGCACCTGCCGAAATATGCACTTCTTTTCTTAGAGGAAAAGAAATTGAACAAGAGTTTGGTTTTCCTTTAGTGATTCGCCCTTCCTTTACTTTAGGAGGAACCGGAGCAGCTGTAGTATATAAAAAAGAAGATTTTAATGATCTGTTAACTAGAGGTTTAGAAGCTTCACCAATTCACGAAGTTTTAATTGACAAAGCTTTAATGGGTTGGAAAGAATACGAACTAGAATTACTTCGCGATAAAAATGACAATGTGGTTATTATTTGTTCTATCGAAAATATGGATCCAATGGGAATTCATACTGGTGATTCTATTACGGTAGCACCAGCAATGACATTATCTGACACGACTTTTCAGCGAATGCGAGATTACGCCATTTTGATGATGCGTTCCATTGGTAATTTTGCTGGTGGTTGCAACGTACAATTTGCCGTTTCGCCTGACGAAAAAGAAGATATTGTTGCCATCGAAATTAATCCTAGAGTTTCTCGATCTTCTGCATTAGCCTCAAAAGCAACGGGTTATCCAATTGCGAAAATTGCTTCGAAATTGGCTTTGGGTTATAATTTGGACGAATTACCAAACCAAATTACCAAATCAACATCGGCTCTTTTTGAACCTACTTTAGATTATGTAATTGTAAAAATTCCTCGTTGGAATTTCGATAAATTCGAAGGTGCAGACAGAACTTTGGGTTTGCAAATGAAATCAGTTGGGGAAGTTATGGGCATTGGTCGCTCGTTTCAAGAGGCTTTACACAAAGCTACGCAATCGCTTGAAATTAAGCGTAATGGGCTAGGAGCAGACGGAAAAGGATATAAAAATTATGAACAAATTATAGAGAAACTAACCTACGCTAGTTGGGACAGGGTTTTTGTAATTTATGATGCCATTGCAATGGGAATTCCGTTGTCACGCATTCACGAAATCACAAAAATTGATATGTGGTTTCTGAGGCAATATGAGGAATTATTCCAATTAGAAAAAGAAATTTCTAAATTCAAAATCGATACTTTACCAAAAGATTTATTGCTTGAAGCCAAACAAAAAGGTTATGGCGACCGCCAAATTGCTCACATGTTAGGTTGTTTGGAAAGTCAAGTTTATAAACTTAGAGAAAAGATGAATATCAACCGAGTATATAAATTAGTTGATACTTGTGCTGCCGAATTCAAAGCTTTGACACCTTATTATTACTCCACTTTTGAAGCTGAAATAGAAACAGCCGACGGCAAAAAATATGTTCAAAACGAAAGTAACGTAACCAATAAAAAGAAAGTTGTCGTTCTTGGTTCTGGTCCAAATAGAATTGGTCAAGGAATCGAATTTGATTACTCGTGCGTACACGGCGTTTTGGCAGCTAAAGAATGTGGTTATGAAACTATTATGATAAACTGTAATCCAGAAACGGTTTCTACCGATTTCGATACAGCTGATAAATTATATTTCGAACCCGTTTTTTGGGAACATATTTATGATATTATTCGCCATGAAAAACCAGAAGGAGTTATTGTTCAATTGGGTGGACAAACGGCATTGAAACTAGCCGAAAAATTATCAAAATACGGAATTAAAATTCTTGGAACTTCGTTCGATGCTTTAGATTTAGCCGAAGATCGTGGACGTTTTTCAGAATTATTAACCGAGCTTAAAATCCCTTTTCCACAATTCGGAATTGCCGAAAATGCAGATCAAGCGAGTGCTTTGGCCGATGTTTTAGATTTTCCATTATTGGTTAGACCATCGTATGTTTTGGGTGGACAAGGAATGAAAATCGTAATCAACAAACAAGAACTCGAAGAACACGTTATCGATTTATTAAAAAACATTCCAGGGAATAAATTGCTTTTAGATCATTATCTTGACGGTGCAATTGAAGCCGAAGCCGATGCCATTTGCGATGGAGAAAATGTGTACATAATAGGAATTATGGAACACATTGAACCTTGCGGAATCCACTCAGGCGATTCAAATGCAACTTTGCCACCATTCAATTTAGGCGAATTTGTGATGCAACAAATTAAAGACCATACTAAAAAGATTGCTTTAGCATTACGAACTGTTGGTTTAATCAACATTCAATTTGCCATAAAAGATGATACGGTTTATATTATTGAAGCCAATCCAAGAGCATCTAGAACGGTGCCATTTATTGCAAAAGCATACGGAGAACCTTATGTGAATTATGCCACCAAAGTAATGTTGGGCGAAAATAAAGTAACCGATTTTACTTTTAATCCGCAACTAAAAGGATATGCCATCAAGCAACCTGTTTTTTCTTTTAGTAAATTTCAGAATGTAAATAAAGCACTCGGTCCAGAAATGAAATCGACTGGCGAAAGCATTTTGTTTATAGACGATTTGAAAGATGATCAGTTTTATGAATTGTATAGTAGAAGGAAAATGTATTTGAGTAAGTAGGATTTAATTTTGGTGAATATTTTTAATATATTATGCTTTTCCGTGTAAACAGATAAATCGTTATTTATTTTCATAATTCTATAATCTGAATTTAGAGTTTTTAAGTCTGCTTTTCTAGTTAATGGATAGAAAGATTCTATTTCGATAAATGGAATTTGTCCGCTTTCATTTTTGTTTTTATTTAAAGAAAACCAAACTCTATAAATAGATTCTTTAAATTTGAAAGTGATTTGCTGATTTTCTATTACTATATTTTTAACAAAAGTATTAGTTATAATATTTTGAGAATCATCAATTACTTTAAAAATGTTTTCTAGAATAATATGAATTTCTTCAAAAGGAACATTTTTATTATGGTTTGAACAATTTACTTTATCTTTATAAGATTCTGCTATTTTTGATAAATAACTATAATGTCTTATTAAAATATGAACCAAACTATCTAGTGTAAATCTGCAAGCAACATTATTTAAGTTCAACTCATAATAATTTTTACCATTTTTATAAGTTTCTACTATTTTTTTGGAAATTAGACACATACCCATTTTGAATGTAATATCAGCATAAAATATTCTGAATTTATTAAGTCATCAGTATTTATAACTTTATTGTTTTCTTTTAAATCATTTTTGAATTCAATTAATTGCTTATTCACCTCTTTTTTAATAGCAATTTTTAATTTGTCAGGGTCTTTATTTAATTCGTCATTTCTAAAAATACTATCATTCCAATCATTGTAAAATTCTATTAATTCATTTATACTAAAATTTGATAAATGCCTTTTTAAAGCTTTTTCATCAAGAGGCTTATAATTATTATCAACCTTATATTCATTTTCTAATTTAGATCTGTAAATTGAATACAAATCTAAAAAACGAAAATTTGTAAACTTTTTTGAATATGATTTCATTAAATTATTTCTTTGGTCGATAGTTGAATATTCATATAAAAATTTATCTTCAATTTCTGAAAGTTTCTCATTACTTTCTAATACTTGCATAATTTCATTTCTAAAACAAGTAATCTCATTTGCAAAATTAGTTAGTTGTTCGTAAGTCATTTTTTCAATCTCATCATTCTCTACATTGATTAAGTGTTTTAATTGATTAGTTTTTTGTTGTGTTTTTGTATTCATTTTTATAGGTTTAGATTATTCTACAAATTTATTGTAATGTATTGAAAAGCACAAATTTGTTAAACTGGTTGTAATAGAATGCTTGCGAACCATTGAAAATACTGATATAATTTTTAACAAAAAGAATAAAATTAATTACTAAAATCTTTTTGTTTATTGACATTTTAAAAGACGATCAGTTTTATGAGTTGTATAGTAGAAGGAAAATGTATTTATCAAAATAGATTTTTTAGAACAAATTAATATTAAAAAAAAAACCAATATATATATATATATATTGGTTTTTTTACTACTTATAATTTTATAACTCGCCAAGTTGTTATGAAATTATATAAACTTGGCGAATAATAAAATTATAATTTGCCAAGTTATATAAAAAAATAGTACATTTGGCGAATAATAAATCTGTTGTAATTATGGAAATTATTGGAAGAGAGCATGAAAAAAAAATATTAGATAAACTAGTACAAGACAATGAGTCTCATTTTTTAGCGATGTATGGCAGACGACGAATAGGCAAAACTTATTTGATTCGGCAGTATTTTGCAAAGCAAATGGTGTTTGAAGTAAGCGGTCTTAACGAAAAAGACCGTGAGCAACAACTAGAAAATTTTTGGCTCACTCAGTATGATTTTGAAAAAATAAAACGAGAAAAGCCAACCACTTGGTTGCAAGCTTTTAAGAATTTAAAAGACTATATTTCATCAATAAAAGGCAACAAGAAAAAAGTAATATTTCTAGACGAAATTGCTTGGTTCGAAACTCCAAAATCTGGTTTTTTGGCTGCTTTAGATAAATTTTGGAATCAGTTTTGTTCCAAACGCAGTGATGTTGTATTGGTTATTTGTGGGTCGACGGCATCATGGATTATCAAAAAAGTAGTGAACAATAAAGGCGGTTTGCATAACAGACTAACGTGCCAAATACAATTGCAAGCGTTTGATATTCAAGAAACCAAAAAATATCTTGTCAAACAAGGTGTTAAGCTAGTCGATACCGATTTGGTAAAACTCTATATGTGCATTGGCGGTATTCCTTATTATTTGCGGTATTTCCAAAAAGGAACTAGTGTAGACCAATTTATAAATCAGTTATTTTTTACTGAAAATGCGCATTTAAAAAACGAGTTTGCCAACTTATATGCTTCTTTATTTAAAAATTATGAATATCATGTGAGCGTCGTGAAAGCGTTGGCGAGTAAAAACAAAGGATTGACTAGAAACGAAATTTTGAAAGCTACAAAACTATCTTCTGGTGGCGGTTTTACAGAAGTTTTAAACGAATTGATTGTTTGTGGTTTTGTGAAAGAGATTCTACCAATTGGTTTCAAGAAGGAAGAGGTACTTTACAGGTTAATGGATGAATTTACAGTTTTTTATTTTAAATTTTTAGCATCATTGTCCAAAAAATCAAACTGGCAACAATTCGCTAATTCGCAAATAGTAAAAATTTGGCAAGGCTATAGTTTTGAAAATTTTATTTTGAAACACATTCATTTAGTCAAAAAAAAATTGGGTATTTCGGGTATTTTATCAAACGAGTATTCTTGGTTTTTTAAAGGAACTACAGATGAAAACGGCACACAAATAGATTATGTTATTGACCGAAGCGATAATTGTATCAATATTATTGAAGTGAAATTTTACAACGCAGTATTTGAAATTACCAAAGACTATCACAAAATACTCTTGAATAAAAAAGAATTGTTTAAAGAAAAAATTAAAACTAAGAAAAATGTTTTTGTTACTATGATAAGTTTAAATGGTGTTAAAACCAATGAATATTTCCTTTCGGCAGTAACTAATCAAATTAATTTGAATCAAGTATTAAACTTATAACTCGCCAAGTTTATAGTTTTTTATGCTAATTTGGCGAGTTATACAGATTTTTTTCTTTAAAATTTCTAATCTTCAAAATCAATATTAGTTGGTTTATCTGGCAAACTTGTTGAGTTGTATTCTGCATCAATATTACCAATAATTTCTATTGATAATTGGTCAAACCACACTTTGCCAGTTCCGTTTAGTAAAACACCATAATTCAAATCGCTACTTTCTAACGGAACGTTTAATACAATTTCATATTTAATCCAATCAGTATCACCTTTTATTGGACGGTCACTCATGTTATCGAAACTCAAATATTTTTTTGCAAATTTTGAATCTACACGAAGCCACATTCCAGCTCGATTTGCAACATTTTCTGATTTTATAAATGCTGATAGTTTTATTTTCTTTCCGAGATAATTTTTGGCATCGCAACTTTGCATTAAAGTTCCAAACCCTAGAATTTCTTCTTCGATAGATGTAATATAAGCACTTTTTTTGCCCGTTTTTACATTTTTTTTGTCAAATCCTACTTCATAACTTTTTGCCTTACTACCTGCTTTTGTCCAACCGTTTATTGATTGAGCATTACTTTGATTTCTACCAAGTAAAATAAATGCAACTATTAATATTGATAAAAATGATAATTTTTTCATTGTATGTTTTTTTAAGTTAAATAAATCTTTAGTGAATTTTTTAAATTTTTTTAACCAAAAATCGAATCCGTCGACTGATTTTTCAATTTGATTATTAGTAATTATTGAATCAGAATTGTAATCCAAAACAGAAAAAATAGTCTTAACAGAATAGCTTCTAGGGACAACTTCGTTGGATTCTATTCGTTGAATAGTTCGTAAACTAAAGTTGCATTTCTCGGCAAGTTCAGTTTGAGTAAGTCTTTTTGCTAATCTCAATTCTAAAATTTTTTTTCCTAGTTCGGGTTGTTTCATGTTTCAATAATTTCTTCTGCAATATTAGATTTAACTTAAAAATTAACCTAAAGAATATTCAGTTTTAAATGCGACATCATTACGACATTTGTTTAATAGTTTAATAATTAGTATTTTACGGATTGTTCGTAATTATATATTTATTTGATTTTGATTTTTAATTTGTAAATTAATAAAATTTAATTCCAAAAAAACATTGCAAATTTCACTTTATAACATTTAATAAAAATTGAAGAAAATCTAATAATACAAAAAAACCAATTTTAAATCTATCTATTTTATTAACTGATTTATAAAACCTTTCAATTTAATTCGAATAATAATTTAAAAAATAAGATATTTGCATCTTAATAAAATAAAAAACAAAGTGGCTCAAAAACCAAGCATACCAAAAGGAACAAGAGATTTCTCGCCAGTAGAAGTTGCTAAGAGACAATATATTATTCAAATTATAAAAAACAATTTCGAAAAATTTGGTTTTGCACCAATCGAAACGCCAAGCTTTGAAAACTCCGAAACCCTATTGGGAAAATACGGTGAAGAAGGCGACCGATTGATTTTCAAGATATTAAATTCTGGAGATTATCTGAATGAAATAAAATCTAATATTGAAGATTTTGAATTCTCGAAAAGTTTTGTCAAAGAAATAGCAGAATTAATTAAAAAATTAAAAGTTATTCAAAATATTGATATTACACAATATCAAGAAGGCTCGGATTATAAAAAAAACATAAAAGATGTAATATTTGCTGACGATGATTTTATTCAATTAATAAAAGAATTTCATTCAAATCAAAAAAATACATTTTTGGTTTTTTTTAATAACAACGATTTAGCTCTTAAAATCACAAATAATATTCTAGGACAAATTTTAGATTTAGTTATTCTGTCAGGAAACATTGATATTTCAGAGTTTATACCTATTATTGATATTATTGTAAAGAAAGAGTTTTATAGCAATCTAAAATCAAACTCCTCAACGCTTTTAATCTCCGAAAAAGCCTTGCGTTATGACTTAACCGTTCCGTTTGCTAGATATGTCGTGCAACACCAAAACGAAATCGAATTTCCATTTAAACGCTATCAAATTCAACCAGTTTGGCGAGCAGATCGTCCACAAAAAGGAAGATTTAGAGAATTTTTTCAGTGTGATGCCGATGTTGTAGGTTCAAAATCTTTGTGGCAGGAAGTTGAGTTAGTGCTATTATATGACTCAGTTTTTTCAGATTTAGGATTAAATGAAGCAACAATAAAAATCAATAACCGCAAAATTCTTTCTGGAATAGCCGAAGTTATTGGTGCATCAGATAAATTAATCGATTTTACTGTCGCACTTGACAAGCTAGATAAAATTGGCGAAGATGGTGTAAAAAAAGAAATGATTGAAAAAGGAATTTCTGAATCGGCTATCGAAAAAGTACAACCGTTGTTTAATTTTACTGGAAATATTCAAGAAAAAATAGAGAAATTATCATTGCTTTTAGCATCGTCATCTGAAGGAATGAAAGGCGTTCAAGAAATAAAATTCATTTGTGACAACGTCAAAAAATTAGGATTAGTTTCTGCAAATTTAGATTTAGATGTAACTTTAGCGCGAGGTTTAAATTATTACACTGGAGCTATATTAGAAGTCGCACCACCAAAACAAGTCGCTATGGGTTCTATTGGCGGTGGCGGACGTTACGACGATTTGACTGGTATTTTTGGTCTTAAAGAAATGAGTGGTGTAGGAATTTCGTTTGGATTAGATCGCATTTATTTGGTAATCGAAGAATTGAGTTTGTTTCCAGAAACTGTGACATCATCAACAAAAGCATTGTTTTTGAATTATGGAGAAAAAGAAGCGTTTCAAGCTATGAAAACCATTAAAAAACTTAGAAGTTTGGATTTAAAAGTAGAATTGTATCCAGATAATTCAAAAATAGACAAACAATTCAAACATGCTGAAAGACGAAATATTCCTTTTGTAGTAATTATTGGAGAAAAAGAAATTTATGAGAATAAATTTGGACTTAAAAATTTGATTACTGGCGAATTACTAAGTTTGACAATCAATGAATTAGTTTCGAAATTATCAGAATAAAAATTCAAAAAAAATAAAAAAACCGACTATAATAAGTCGGTTTTTTCGATAAATGTAGCGAGAGACAGGCAAACGTTACTAATTTTAAATTTCCTAAATCCTTAAAAACTAAGTTATTAACTTTTATAAAATTACTCTTTTCTTGCTATATTGACAGGATTACGACATTAGACATTTATATATTTTGTGAGCAAACACGGTACTTAACAACACTGTATTGGCTTTTGCCAATACTGAAAAAATCGTTAAATAAAACAAATCGCCAGTAATTTGTCTGCGTCAGCAAGACAACTTACTGGCGATTTGTTTTATTTAACTCCTTACTTTTTATTGCCGACGGCTTTTCGCATCGGGCATTTTTATATCTTTTCTTTTATTCCTTTTATATTCCTATTCTTTCAATATATAAAAAAAATATAAACATTATAAACAATTAGAAAAATCCCAACAAATATATACAAAAAATGTGTTTATAAAAATGTTTATGTTTTTAAATGTTTATAAAAAAAATATAAACATTTGACTAAATAGACCAAAAAACCCTAAAATAACGATTTTTTTACTTAAAATATTTTTTATAATTAGGCAAAAAACAACTTTTTTTAGCCAAAAATTTAACAAAATGTACATTAAAACTCCAAAATTTAAAGAAAAGTTATTTTTAATTTTGGCACAATATTTTCTAGCAACAATTTTAACAAAAATTTTAACAAAATGTACAGTAAAACTGGAAAATATATCCGAAAAATAGTATAAATTTTGCGCCAACTATTTTAACAGTAAATTATTCACGTTGATAAATAATTGATAACTAAAAACATTTCAATAAAATTGAGTTTCGATAATTGATAAATTTGAGTTCTAACTTAAATTTATTAAAAAATGAAAAATCTATCTTTATTATTGCTTTTGGTTTTAGTATTATTAATTGCATCGTGTACAGCAAACGAAATCGATGACAAAAACCCCGAACCTCAAAAAACTAGCGTTGACGTTACAAAAATTAAACCTCCTACGGGCGGATAGTTTATTGGCGATAATTATTGCAACAACTCCGGTTGTTTTTTATTCTTACGAAAGTTTTCCAGACGTAAAAGTTTGGGAAACTTATTTTTTTACTTATACCAGCCTATATTATGAATCAGTAAGTACTTTTGTGTGGGTTTTTCTGCAAAAGTTTATTTTTTTATACCTAATGATTATTTGGTTTTTTACGTCGAGCAATTGGTGGAACAAGTCTATACTGGCTCCTATCGGAATGCTTTTGTATCAAATTATTGTATTAATAAATGATGAATCGCAATTTATTGAGACGGTTAAGCTAGACAAATTTTTTATTCTGACCATTGTCATTGCAATTCTTGTTTTCTTGGTACAAATGCGAAATAAGTTGTTATTCTATATTAATGCGCTAGATTTAAAAGCGCAAATAGAAAATGAAATTGATAAAATTGAAGAAGAATGTTAGACGAAATTAGAGAACAAATTTTGTTTATTGAAAGCGAACCAGATAAACAAAAACGTTTAATAGAACTTTTAAAAATCAAAAAACAGCTTTATAAATTAATTCGTGATTCGATTCAGGATAAAAAAAAATATAACGAATGCAAAAAAGCAATTTTGATGATTAATTTTTCTGATAATTAATTTATCGTTTATTAAAAACAAATTTTAATTTTTGTTTTGTGTAAAAATCAAAACTTTTATCTGATGACATTAAAAATAAATTTTCGGTAATTGCGTGTGATATTATAGAGTGGTCCATTATGTCTTTGTGATTTTCTAAAATCTGCAATTTTGATAATGTTTCGACAGAAGATTTTGCAAACGGTAAAATTTTAATA
>JAYTMQ010000157.1:0-18807 GCA_043728355.1 Bacteroidota bacterium | reverse complement strand
TTACATCTTTTAAAAACAAAATATAAATATTAAAATAAATTACTAACTTTGATAAAAATTATAATCATATTTTACACACTTTTTCGAACACTACCCTTTCATTATTTCCAAAAACTGATGATCCATCTGTTCTAACTGCACCTGTTAAAAATAATCTGTCGCCAAAGCCAAAAGTTTGTTGTAAAAATTTACCCCAAACCGCAAGCTCAGTGCGTCTATCTGCGGAAGATATAATTGTTCCAGCGGAAGCAACTTCAAAACCTGGAGAAAGTCTGTTTGAATTTAAAGTAATTTGTTCAACACCTTCATATTGGGTAGTAACTCCAAATACAGATGTGGATTCTATATTTTCTGAAATATTAAATTTATAACTCAAATTTAAGTCAACGTTATATTGAAAACTATTGACATCTGTTCTGGTTGCAAATCCATTAATTTCATTAGTAGTTCCAACTGGAACAAAACCTGTACCAGATTGATTAAAATAATCTAATCCCGAAATTAAATTTGCAGTAAAACCTTTAAATGGGTTTGCTGTAATATTTATATTTGCAAGAGCCCTATTTACTTTTTGCCCATAGACAGATTTTTTAAGAACTTCTACTGGGCTTGTTGCACCTACATTTTTATATATACCAAATTGGTCTGGATTAGGATCATTTAAATTATTCCAGAAAAAGAATCTTGTAATTGGCCCACCATTTCCAATAATTCCTCCGTTTGGAGCATCTGTACTTTTACTTTGTATAAAAGATAGTCCCATACCTAATTTTAACCATTTATTAATTTTTTGATCAATATTTGTTGAAAATGAGTATTTTTTAAAATCTGTCCCTTTTACTATTCCTTCATTATCTAAAAAAGATAAAGAAGCAAAATATTTAGTGTTTTCGCTTCCACCATTAACAGATAGAAAATTTTCTGAACCGTAGCCAGTTCCAAATATTTCATCTTAAATATCATATCTTTCGACAGGTTTAGTTGTTTTATCCGCATTAGTGCTAGGAACTACCCATGCAAGCGGAACCTCATTAAATTTAATTTTTTTCCTTATTCGATTGATTTTTAAATTAGTAGTAAAAGAGAAAATTGGTTTGCCAAGTTTACCTCTTTTTGTAAAAATTTGAACTACACCGTTACTAGCTCTAGAACCATATATTGCAGCTGCAGAAGCACCCTTCAAAACTTCGATTCGGTCAATGTCATTAGGATTTAAATCAACTAATCGATTTTGAGTATTTCCGCCTAGATTTAATACTTCTCGACTTGAATTACTAACAATTAAACCGTCAACAACATACAATGGATCTGAACTTCCTGTAATTGTACTTGGACCACGTAGTCTGATAGAAATTCCACCAGCAGGATCACCAGAATTTTGTTGCACCAAAGCTCCTGATATTTTTCCTGAAAGTGCTTGATCAATTCCAGTCGCACCATTGTTAACTAAATCTTTACTACTTAAAGTGGCTATTGAATTACCAAGTTGTTTACGTGTTGTTTTAACTGAGGTACCAGTAACAACAACCTGATCCAAAGTACTTGTCAGTTCTTTTAACTTTACATTTAAAACAGTTCCGTCGGTTTTAATTTTTTGTGTTTCATATCCTAAAAAACTAAAAACAAGCGTCGAGCCTGAGTTGGCATTTATAGAGTAACTGCCTTAAAAATCAGTCGAAACTCCTGTTCTTGTTCCGTCAACTACAACATTAACACCTGGAATTGGGTTGCCATCAACAGAATTTTTGACTTTTCCAGTTATTTTACTGCTTTGTGAAAATGCAAATTGCACCATCAAAAGCAGGAATAACGGAATTAAAATAATTTTTTTCATATTAAGGTTTTGTTAATTTAAGTCGAAATTACAAACAAAAAAATAAATATGCAATATTTTTCGAGGTTTTTTTGATTTAATTTCAAATAACGCAGAATAACGCATTTATTTATTGTCAATTCATTATAGTTTTATACATTTGAAAAAAATATTTTATTTTATAAAAAATGCTTAAAGCCGAAAGACAAAAATTGATTCTGACTAAAATTATATCAGACAAAAAAATCAAAACTATAAAACTCGCCAAAAAATTAAATTTATCTGAAGACACAATTCGTAGAGATTTAAATGATTTGCACGAAAAAGGACTCATTAGAAAAGTATATGGTGGTGCTTTTCCTGTAACTATAGAACCCAAAAACATTTTTGATGTAGTAATTACTAACGAAGTCAAGAAAAATTGTATTGCCAACAAAGCGGTTTCTTTACTCAAAGATGGTCAAGTAATAATTATTTCTGGAGGAACAACAAATTTGGCTTTTGCAAAATTAATTCCTACAAACCTAAAAGCTACTATATATACCTATAGTTTGCCTATTGCAATGCAGCTTTCTCAACATCCGAATATAGACCTTATATTTATAGGTGGAAAATTGCAAAAAAACGCAATGGTAACAATTGGGTTAGATGTTGTTCAGGTTTTGAATAATTTGAAAGCAGATATTTGTTTTATGGGCGCAAGTAGCATCAATACAAATCTAGGTCTTACAGAAATGGGATATGAAGTTTCGATTGTAAAAAAGGCTATGATTCAAGCATCTGAAAAAGTTATTTCTATGGTAACTTCCGAAAAACTAAACACCAAAATGCCTTATTTTGTATGTGAACTTAATCAATTGAACACAATTATTACAGATTTAAATCCAAACGATCATAAACTTGAAGAATATTTAAAAAGTGGAATTTCAATTTTATAAACTAAATTTTGCAGTATTTTGCGGTATTTAAATTATTATTGATAAAATAACGCACAATAATGTAAACTAATTACATATTTTTTTATATTTGAGGAATTAATTTTTTTCTAAAATATTTATTTATGAATGCAAATAATTCTATAGTTTATTCAAAACTAGGAAAATACGAAACAACTAGATTCGAGAAAATACACAATGTTATTTTTGAGAATTCTATAACAGGATCATTTGCTGTAGCTGCTGAAATTGCTTCATTAATTAAAGAAAAACAAAAAAATAATTCGCCCTTTATACTTGGTCTTGCAACTGGATCTTCTCCAATAAAAGTTTATGATGAACTGATTCGTTTGCACAAAAAAGAAAACCTTAGTTTCAAGAATGTCATTTGTTTTAACCTTGACGAATATTTTCCGATGACCGAAGATAACATTCAGAGTTATCATTATTTTTTGCACGAATACTTATTTAACCACATAGATATTCTTCCAGAAAATATTAATATCCCAAAAGGAAATATTGAAAACAGTGAAGTTATTATGTTTTGCAACGAATACGAAGAAAAAATAAAAAACCTTGGCGGAATAGATTTTCAATTGCTTGGAATAGGTCGAACAGGTCATATTGGTTTTAACGAACCTGGTTCGCACTTGAATTCGACAACAAGAATGGTTACACTAGATCATTTGACTCGATCAGACGCTGCAGAATCTTTTTTAGGAATGGAAAATGTTCCAAAAAAAGCAATAACTATGGGCATTTCTACTGTTTTCGATGCCAAACGAATTGTACTTTTAGCTTGGGGAGAAAACAAGGCAGAAATTGTAAAACGAACTGTCGAAGGAATTATTTCGGCGAAAAAGCCAGCAACTTATTTGCAAAATCAATTATCAACAACTTTTGTTTTAGACAACGAAGCTGCATCATTATTGACAAGAATTGATACACCTTGGGTTGTCGATAATTGCGAATGGAACGAAGATTTGAAACGAAAAGCAGTTGTTTGGCTGTGCAATCAAACCAAAAAATCGATTTTGCATTTGACCGATAAAGATTATTTCGAACACGGAATGGAAAGTCTTCTTGCAGAAGAAGGAACGGCTTATGACCTGAACATCAAAATGTTCAATCATTTGCAACACACAATAACTGGTTGGCCAGGCGGAAAACCAAATACCGAATTCGAAAAACGACCTGAACGTTCGTCTCCAGAAAAAAAACGAGTTGTTATTTTTAGCCCACATCCTGACGACGATGTGATTTCGATGGGTGGCACATTTGACAGATTGGTTAGTCAAGGTCACGAGGTTCATATAGTATATCAAACTTCTGGAAATATTGCTGTCAGTAATCAAGATGCTTTAAAATTTGCCGAAATTGGTCTTGAAATAAATCCTGAAAGCAATCATTACAAAAAAATAATAAATTTTATTTACGAAAATAACAATTCGACTGACATTAGAGAACTTAGAGATTTGAAAGGATTAATCCGACAAAAAGAATCTCTTGGTGCCATTAGATATATGGGTTTGCTTGATAAAAATGCACACTTCTTGAATTTGCCTTTTTATGAAACTGGAACCATAAAAAAGAATAAATTAACTCAAATCGATATCGATATTATGATCGCCAAGATCGAAGAAATAAAACCGCATCAAATTTATGCTGCTGGCGATCTTGCTGATCCACATGGCACTCACAAAGTTTGTCTCGACTCACTTTATATGGCTTTGGAACAAACTAAACACAAACCTTTTATGAACGATTGCTGGGTTTGGCTTTATCGTGGCGCTTGGCACGAATGGGATTTGCACGAAATCGATATGGCCGTGCCAATGTCTCCAAATCAAGTTTTAAAGAAACGAACATCAATATTCTATCATCAATCTCAAAAAGATGGCGTTATGTTTCAAGGTAATGATGCAAGAGAATTTTGGGTACGGGTTGAGGAACGCAACAAAGCAACAGCAAATAAATTTAGAGAACTAGGTTTTGCGGATTATGCAGCCATCGAGGCATTTAAAAGGTATATTTTTTAGGAATTTAACAACTCCACTTCAGCATTTGGATTGAATAAATAGGTTCGTCCTGAATTCATTTCAATACATTCATAACGTTTTACACGTAAAGCAATCTTCTTGAAAATTTTTCCATTTGCAATTCTAAAAACCGAATTGTACGGAATTTCGAATACATAATTTTTATCTGTTTGTTCGTCAAATTGTTTTAAAGCTAATGACAAAGTCGAATCAGTATCTGAACTTGCCGTGGGATTTTTGAAATGTCTTGCCAATAATGGCAAAATTCCAGTCGGAAAAATTTCTGGACGAATAAATGGAACCATCAAACGCTGAAAAGTAAATTTCCACTCATCGCCATGCGGTTTGATATTCCGACCAAACTTTTCGAATGCTACTAAATGAGCAATTTCGTGAATTAAGGTAATTATAAATCGGTATTTATTCAAGTTAGCATTGACTGTAATTTCGTGTTTGCCAGACAATCCTTTTCGGTAATCGCCATGACGAGTTTTGCGTTCGTTAACGATTTTTAAATGCACATTATTCGCAACAATCAATTCGAAAATTGGTTTTACTGCGTGTTCTGGAATATATTTAGCAAGTGTTTCAGACATTAATGCAAATTTATTTATTTTTGTCAGAAATACGATATATTTGTATAATGATTGATGAAATAAAAAAATATTATGACGAACTTGCATCAATATACGACAATAATCGATTCGAAAATTCTTATGGAAAATATGTAGATCTTCAAGAACGTGCATTTTTTAAATCAAGAATTACTAAAACCGAAAATTCTAAAATTCTGGATTTGGGTTGCGGAACTGGTCGATTTTTAAGTTTTGCTAATTTTGGAGTCGATATTAGTCCAAATATGATTGCAGAATCTAAATTAAAATTTCCAAATATTGAATTTCGAGAAGGTTCAGTTTCAAATATTCCATTTCAAAAAATATTTTTTTTGAAACAATTTTTTCAATGCATGTAATTATGCATTTGAATTATGATATTACAATGGATTTTTTGGATGAATCTCATAAAAAACTCAAAAATAATGGGATTTTAATATTCGATTTTCCATCAAAAAAACGACGGAAACTAATGAATTTTAAATCTCAAAATTGGCATGCTGCAAATTCATTTTCAGTTAATGAAATCAAAAAAATGATTCAGAAAAAATGGAAGATAACAAAACATCAAGGCATTTTGTTTCTTCCAATTCATCGTTTCCCAAAATTTACAAGAACTTTTTTTGTAAAAATAGATTCTTCGATTTGTAAATCTTTTTTGAAAGAATATGCTTCATATTGTATTATTGAATTGCAGAAAATATGAATTTAAGAAGTGTTATTCCAAAAAACATCAAAATACAGTTACAAGTTCTAAAACGTTTTTGGCTAGACCGAAATTTAGTTTTCTCGAAAGAAAGCGAATTAAAAGTTGATTTTAGTTTCAGTATTTCCACTGTTCAAGAAATGAAAAAAGGCGCTTTTTTTGATAATAAAGTTCATAATATTTTTAACGGCTTCATGAAAGTCGAAAAGATAATTATTAAACCAAATGAAATTTTTTCTTTTTGGAAAATTGTCGGAAAACCAAATTCTAAAAATAATTTTCGAACAGGAAGAAACATCATAAAAGGGAAAATTTCTGAAGAAATTGGCGGCGGATTATGTCAACTTTCAAGTATAATTTATGTAACTGCATTGAAAACTAATCTAGAAATTGTCGAGCGTTTCAACCATTCTGTTGATATTTACAAAGAAGAAGAACGTTTTACGCCGCTTGGCGCAGATGCAACAATTGTTTTTGTATATAAAGATCTAAGAATCAAAAATAATTATCCGTTTTCGATAAAATTTTCATTTGAAATTATTGAAAATCAAATTGTTTGCAGTCTTTTAAGTCAAGAAAAAATTGATGAATTTGATCTTGATTTTATTCGAAACTATTCAGAAAATGAAATAAATGTGTCTACCACAAAAAATGGAGTTTATTTTTGTGAATCCGTTTATAAACTTTAAAAAACTAATCATTCTGCGCTTTTAATAACGATTTAGCATTTAATTCCGAAACAACTTTTTTGCCCGTTTTGGCTTCTAATTCTTTCATTGCAACTTTGGCAACATTTCCGCCTTGGCGGGCCACTTTTTTACTTTCTAGAAACGTTTCAGGATTAACGGCTTTAGAAATATCTTTGGTCGATGCTTCGGCTAACATGTTCAAAATCAATTCAGTATTTGTCATGTTGTCACGAAGATTTTCTTTTTTCAAGCCTTTCAAAACTTTATATTCTTTGGTTGTGTTTCCAGACCAAGATTGAGAAATTATATCAGTCAAAATAGCAAATTGTTGTCCTTCTTTTATTCCTCTATTTTTCCATTCGTCAGTCAATTCTTTTCTAATTTCAATACTTTTTAAGCGTTGATTGATCCAGCTTTCAGAATATCCCAAATTCAAATATTGTTCTAATGCACGATCAATCGTGATTTCTGGATCTTGCATTTCGTCTAATCTTTCTGATGCAATTTGTGCCAACCAAAGTTTGAAAGGCTCTGCTTTTGGCGATGGAATCGATTGGATTAACCTGAAAAGTTGTTCAGTATCAGCGACATCGGTCATTCGCATTTTACCATCAGGTGCAACCATTTTCAACTGTCCGATTTTTTCGGACAGTTGACTTCCTTCTTTTTTAAGTTTAGATTTTAAATCGCTCCAATATTTTCTTGAACGATCTGTTTCTGTCAAAACTTCAATGACATCAATAATTGATATAAACCATTTTTCTTGGTCTGAATCCCAAACGGTTCTGACTTTTTTATTTTCAAATAATTGAATGGCGTTTTCTTGTTTCATAGTTTAAAAATAGATTTTCCTTATTAAAGATTCAGAAAGTTTTTTGAACAAAATTTATTTACAATTACAAAAAATTCAGAACCCAAAACCTACAACTTACAACAATTTTTAAGGTGTAGAACTCGCAACCGACAATACTTTTCCATTATAAAATTTATTACCAGTTAATGTAAAATCAAAAATATAATTTGCCATTTCTTGTGCAGAAAGTGGTGCTTCATAACCTGGAAATGCTTCTTGCAACATTTCGGTATTTACTGATCCCAATGCAAGAACATTAAACGAAATGCCTTGCTCTTTGTATTCTTCTGCTAACAATTCCGACAAAGTAATTATTGCTCCTTTACTTGAACTATATGCCGAAAGGCCAGCAAATTTAGCACTACCTTGAATTCCACCCATTGATGATATCGAAACAACGTGACTACCTTTTTGCAAATAAGGCAAACAAATTCTAGTCAAATTGGCAACTGCAAAAACATTGACTTTGTAAATATTTTCAAAATCTTGATTGGTTGTTTCTGCAAATGGTTTGAACAAAAGCGAACCTGCATTGTGCACAATTGCATCGACAGTTTTCCAGTTTTCCGATAAAAAAGTGTTGACTTTCGTCAAATGCGATTCTTCTGACAAATCGACTGATAAACAAGTTATGTTTTTATGATTTAATAGATTTTCTGATATTTTTCTAGAAATTGCCAAAACATTATGACCAGCATTTGCAAATTGAAGTGCCAATTCGTAACCAATTCCGCGAGAAGTTCCTGTAATAATTATGTTTTTCATTTTAATTTTTTATAATATATTTATGAGCGAACTATCCAAATTGTGGTTGTTCGAAATGTGTTTTATCAAATAAGTTGAATTCTTTTTCGAGAAGAAAATATACCAAGTTGTCCTAGAATTTGATTTGTATAAAATATAAAAATCGCCATGTTTTAAGAGCGATTCTGGTGTTTTTCTAACATTTGCAGAAGTAACATTTTCGTCTACAAAATCATAAATATCTAGCACATAATTATGTGAGTTTTCTAAATAACTAAAATACTCATCTTGGTAAAGTATATGGACAAGATTGTCTAAATAATCTAAAACTTCATCAATGTAATAAATAATTATTTCTTCCACCAACTATTTATTTTATCAATTGAAATTTTTCTTGCATCTGCACTTGTATGTGCATTTTCAACTTCCAAATCAAAAGCATCTTTTGGCAAAAGAACGCCAATTTTTTTTAGAAAAGGTTCTAAATCTGTACCATATTTTTCGAGATTTATTTTAATGAAAGTTGGATTTCCATTAACATCGCTTTCGTATTGAATATCTTTTGTAGTTGCCATAATCTAGATTTTTATCAAATGTAAGAAATATTTATAAGTTATTAGAATTTCAAAATTATTAAGTTTATTTTTGTGTAAAATAAAAGCAAAATGTTAGAAAATATTGTTTTAGAAATTGCGAAAAATTCAGATATAAATGGAATTCTTGACCTTCAAGAATTGTATTTAGTCTCAAATTTATCAGAAGAAGAAAAAATTGCTGGATTTGTTACAACACCATTTACAATTCCGCTTCTTGAATATGTTATCAGCCAAAACGGTATTTTTATTGCCAAATTAAATGATAAAATTATCGCCTATGCTTTTGCTGCAAGTTGGGATTTTTTTTCACAATATCCGATTTTCGAATACATGATTTCTTTGTTTCCTAGATATAAATTTCGAGATTACGAGTTGAGTACAACTAACAGTTTTCAATATGGTCCAGTTTGTATTCACAAAGAGTATCGTGGAAAAGGTATAATTAAAATAGTATTTGAATTTATGAGAATTCATACGTTAAATAAATATCCATTATCTGTTACTTTTATCAATAAAATCAATATTCCATCTACAAAAGCACACGTTGAAAAGTTAAAATGGACTATTATTGACGAATTTTCATTTAATAATAATGAATACATCGTTTTGGCTTACGATATGAAAATTCCAATTGAATAAAAAATCCTTTCAAAAAATAAATTTCGAAAGGATTTTAAAATATTTTACTTGAAATTTAAGAAATCAAACTTCTTGAAATGACAATTCTTTGAATTTCTGATGTTCCTTCGTAAATTTGAGTAATTTTAGCGTCACGCATCATTCGTTCTACGTGATATTCTGAAACATATCCGTTCCCACCGTGAATTTGAACTGCTTCAATGGTAGTATCCATAGCTACTTGCGATGCGAAAAGTTTAGCCATTGCACCAGATTGTGCAATATCTTTGCCCTCATCACGCTCAAATGCTGCTTTTAAAACTAACATTTTTGCAGCCATAATATTGGTCGCCATATCGGCTAATTTAAAAGCGATTGCTTGATGTTTGAAAATTTCTTTTCCAAATGCTTTACGTTCTTGCGAATATTTCAAAGCCAAATCATAAGCTCCAGTTGCTATTCCTAATGCTTGAGATGCTATTCCGATTCGACCACCATTTAAAACGTTCATTGCAAAGGCAAAACCAAAACCGTCTTCTCCAATTCGATTTTCTTTTGGAACTTTCACATCAGTAAACATTAACGAATGCGTATCAGACCCACGAATTCCCATCTTTTTTTCTTTCAAACCAATATCAAAACCAGCCCAACCTTTTTCGACTAAAAATGCATTAATTCCTTTATGACCTTTGTCAATATCAGTATGTGCAATAACGATATAAGTCGATGCAGATGAACCGTTTGTAATCCAATTTTTGGTTCCGTTTAGCAAATAGTGATCGCCTTTGTCAATTGCAGTTGTTTTTTGCGATGTTGCATCTGAACCTGCTTCTGGCTCAGAAAGACAAAATGCTCCAATTTTTTCACCTTTTGCAAGTGGAACTAAATATTTCAATTTTTGTTCTTCATTGCAATATTTTTCGATTCCTGCACAAACCAATGAATTATTTACAGACATAATTACTGCCGCAGAAGCATCAACTTTAGACAGTTCAGTCAAAGCCAAAACATACGAAATGCTGTCAAGTCCCGAACCTCCATATTTTGGATCGACCATCATTCCCATAAAGCCTAAATCGGCCATCATTTTGACTTGTTCAGTCGGAAACTTAGAGTGTTCGTCTCTTTCGATTACGCCTGGCAACAATTCGGCAACTGCAAAATCGCGTGCCGCTTGTTGTATCATTAATTGTTCTTCGTTTAAATTGAAATCCATAGTATGTAGGTAAATTTATTTGTTCAAAATTGCTTACAAAAGTACTTATTAAAAATGAAAGTTTCAAACGATTTCGTAAATTTAGATTTTGTTTAAAGTTTCTAAACCAATATTTATTTACGACCATAAATAATACAAATGTTAAAGTTTATATGATGAGAATTCAAATAACTTCTTCGTTAGGAACATCAAAAAAAATTTCTAAATCTATTAACAACGGAGTAGAAAAATCAGTTGGCGAAATAGAGTTTCCTAAATATATAGAAGGACTAGATTTATTAGAAAAATTTATAAATACCGAAAAAATTGTCGAAAAAGATATATTTAATCTGGTTTATAATCCAGCTGATGAATCAATGTGGATTATTAAAAACGATGTTTTTAAAGGAAAGATTCCTGGGAAAGATTTTAAAAAAGCTTTTTTTGGAATTTGGTTGTCAGATAAACCAATTGATCAAAAACTTAAAAATGATTTATTAGGAAAAAATTAATTTTTTTAATTATTTTCTTATTAGATTTTATTTTAACAAATTGTCTAAGCAATTGATTTATATTGATTTAAATTGATTTACCTTTTTTATTTTTTAAATTTAATACAATTTATTTGGAGATAAATTAATATTTTTATTTACTTTGTAAGTCCCAAATTTAATACATACAAAATGAAAAAGAAATCTAGTTTTTTATTATGCTTTATAGTCTTTAGCACAATTAGCATTTATTCACAAAAACAATTTGAAACAGAAGGAATTATTGTTCCTAGATACATTGGTTACAAAGAGAAAAAAATAGAATTAAATGGTTTTGGTACTCGGTCAAAGTTGTGGATAGATGTTTACGTTCAAGCATTGTATTTATCCAAACTTACCCAAAATCCGATAGAAATCATAGAAAGTAATACCGAAATGGGAATTAGAATTCAAATAATTTCATCTTTAGTTACATCTAAAAAGCTTTCAAAAGCACTAAATAAAGGTTTGAAAAAATCTGTAGGAGAAGAAAATATTACCAAAATTCAAACTGAAGTAGATTTATTAGATAAAATGCTATCAGACCAGCCTACAAAAGAAAAAGATTTTTTTAATTTAATTTATAACCCAAATGAAACATCTGTTTTTGTCTATAAAAATGATATTTTATTAGGTAAAATTCCTGGATTTGAATTCAAAAAAGCTTTTTTTGGTATTTGGCTATCAGAAAATCCAGTTGATGGAGATTTAAAAAATGATTTGCTAGGAAAAAGCTAATAACAATTTTAAATTTAAAAACCCTGAAAATTCAACTTTCAGGGTTTTTTTTATAAAAAACATTATTACTATTTTAAAAGTTTATATTTGCTTAAAATTAAATAATTCCCAAAAAAATGAAAGAATTACTACATAAATTCGTAAATAAAGAACCCGAAATAATTTTTAACTGGAAAGATTCCGAAACAGAAGCTGAAGGTTGGACAGTTATCAACTCACTTCGAGGCGGAGCTGCTGGCGGTGGAACCCGAATGAGAAAAGGTTTGGACATGAACGAAGTTTTGTCATTGGCAAAAACTATGGAAGTAAAATTTTCGGTCTCAGGACCAGCAATTGGTGGAGCTAAATCAGGAATTAATTTTGACCCGAATGACCCACGAAAAAAAGGAGTTTTGCAACGTTGGTACAAAGCCGTTTCGCCGTTATTAAAAAGTTATTATGGAACTGGTGGCGATTTGAATGTAGACGAAATTCATGAAGTTATTCCAATGACCGAAGAATGTGGCGTTTGGCATCCGCAAGAGGGTGTTTTTAATGGACATTTTAAGCCAACAGAAGCTGATAAAATTAATAGAATTGGTCAATTGCGCCAAGGTGTTGTGAAAGTTATCGAAAATCCGAAATTCTCGCCAGATGTTGCCAGAAAATATACAGTCGCCGATATGATTACTGGTTTTGGTGTTGCCGAAGCTGTTCGTCATTTTTATGATATTTATGGCGGAAACGTAAAAGGTAAAAAAGCAATTGTTCAAGGATTTGGCAATGTTGGATCAGCTGCAGCATTTTATTTAGCCGAAATGGGTGCCAAAGTAATCGGAATTATTGACCGTGATGGCGGAATTATCAACGAAAACGGATTTTCATTCGAAGAAATTAAAATTTTATTCCTTAATAAAGATGGAAATAAATTAGTTGCCGAAAATATGATTCCGTTTGAAGAAATCAACCAAAAAATCTGGACAATTGGTGCCGAAATATTCACGCCTTGCGCTGCATCAAGATTGGTTACTCAATCTCAAATTGAATCTATGATAGCTTCAGGATTAGAAGTTATTTCTTGCGGTGCAAATGTTCCATTTGCCGATAAGGAAATATTTTTTGGTTCAATAATGGAAAATGTGGACAGCAAAGTTAGTTTGATTCCAGATTTTATTTCAAATTGTGGAATGGCAAGAGTTTTTGCCTATTTTATGGAGAAAAAGGTTCAAATGACTGACGAAGCTATTTTTGCAGATAGTTCAGAAATTATTAAAAATGCAATCGCAAAAGCTTATTCGTTAAGTACTTCCAAGATCAATATTAGCGCAACAGCCTTTGAAATTGCACTAAAACAATTGACTTAAACAATTTTTATTATATTTATACGTTTTTCTAAATAAGGATGAAAAAAAATAAAATGGAGCATTCATATAAAATTAAGAGCCAATCTAACAATAAATTAATTGATAAATTTGTCAATTCTAATGGTTCAGACAAAAGAAAATCGATAATTTTATCGGTATTTTTATATGGAACAATGTTGCTTATTTTATTTTTTATACGTTTTTGGCCACCATCAAACTTAGCAGAATTAACAGGCGGCGGCGGTGGCGGAGGAGTTTCTGTAAATTTTGGCGATTCTGATGTCGGAATGGGAAATGATTTTCAAAACGAAGAAAAAGTTGTAAAAAACCAAGCAAAACCAATTCCTGTAAAGGAAATTCAAGAAGAACAAGATGTAATTGCAGAAGAAAATTCTAAAGACGAAGGCGTTGTTATTCCTAAAAAAGTCAATGTTAAAAAAGTTAAAGAAGTTATTATTAAAGAAACAAAGCCAGTCGTAATTACAAAACCAGTTAAGGAAACACCAAAAACACCAACCAAGCCTCAAAACGATGCACTTTCTAATATTTTGAAAGGTTCAAAAACTGGCGACGGAAATGGAATAACACTTGGAAATCAAGGCTCAGCCAATGGTGGATTAAACAATTCTGGTTATGGTGCAGGCGGTTCTGGCGGAGGAACAGGTGGCGGAACTGGTTCTGGAAACGGAACAGGAACTGGACCAGGTTCTGGCTCAGGAACTGGTGGAGGTTCGGGTTCAGGCAACGGAAAAGGTTCTGGTTCAGGTTATTCGTTAGGCGATCGAAAAGTACTTTCTAAGCCAGCACCAGTCTATAATTGTGACGAAGTTGGAAAAGTTGTAGTTCTAATAACTGTCGATAAAAACGGAAAAACCATTAGCGCAACCCCAGGAATAAAAGGCACAACCAATACTGCAAAATGCCTTTTAGATCAAGCAAAAATTGCAGCAATGAATACTAAATGGAGCGAAGACGAAAATGCTCTCGAGAAACAAGTTGGCAAAATTGAATATAATTTTAGGTTAAATTAAAAATACTTTATCCCCAAAAACAATTGTGCTTATCCTCTTCAATTATTTTAACAAATTCTTTTAAAAATTTAACAGAAGATTTTGGTTTGTAATTGTGCCATTTTTCATCTGATCGAAACCAAAATATTTTCCAGATATTTTCTGTTTTAACAAATGTAGCTTTGGCAACATTTATTTCTAAAATTTGGCTTGCGTCATTCCATTTAGGGCGAATTTCAAAAACAATAATGCTTTGATTTTCGATTTTATAACTTATATCAATCTCATTTCGAATGTGTTCTGGCGGTCGAGAATTAATCAAATATCCTTCCATCACCTCGATAATTTCTATTTCGTTTTCAAAATTTAAAGCCATTTTTTAATTTTTATTTAGGACTTGTTGCAATAACAAATTTTAAATTATTTTTAACCCCAATTTGCAAAATATCTACTAAATCTTGAACTTGAAGATTAAACGGAATTCTAACAATCACAGTTTGGTCTTTTGCGTCACCAATTTTTGACATTAATTGTGTTTCGAGTTCTTCGAACGAAACTGGTTGTTTGTCCAAATAGAATTTTTTATCTTCGGTAACCGATAAACTAATGAATTGTTTGTTGGTTTTTTCGTTGGTTTTTGACTTTGGTAAAGTCATTTTTATTACGTTTGGATTGGCTAATGTTGATATAATCAAAAAAAACAAAAGCAAGAAAAACATAATATCGCTCAAGGAACTTGTAGCAACTTCGGCGTGGAATCTTTTATTTCGTTTTATCATTTGGTCGTTGAATTATGTTTACAAATTCGAGTACTTGCTTTTGGATTGTGAGCGAAAAAGTATCGATTTTTCCGTTGAATAGGTGGTAGGCACTATAAGCAATAATCCCAACAACCAACCCAGAACCCGAACTGATCATTTTTTCGTACAAACCACCAGAAATATTTCCAATACTTATGTTTTCTGTTACCGAAATGCTATAAAAAATCTTAATAACTCCTGAAATTGTTCCAATAAAACCAAGTGTTGGAGCAATTCCGGCAATTAAACCAAGAACGCCAAGTTTATGTTCCATTTGTCCAATTTCGATATTAGCTGCTCGTTCCATATTCGATTCGATTTCAGAAATTGGTCTTCCGATTGTCAAAACTCCTTCTCGAAGCACGTTTCCAGAAGCCGAATTGGCTCTTTCTGCATTAGATCTTGCTTGGTCTAAACTTCCAGAATTCAAGTTTTCTCGAATATCACGCATTAAATTCGGGTCTATTTTCGCCAATTTATGAATGTATAAATACCTTTCAATAATAATATAAAAAGTATAAAACAATAAAATGGCAATCGGAATCAAGAAAAATCCGCCTTTTAAAATGAATCCTAACACCGAAATTTCGGTATTTGGTGCGATTTTTTCTATTTGCAAACCATTTGCAGCAGCATTTGCTAAAGTATCAGCTTGAAGTTGAATGAAATTAAACATATATTAATGATGATTTTTAAGTATTATTTGATAAAAATATTTCAAATTTGCGATTAAAATATTTGCTATACAATATTAAACTAAAAAAAACGAAAAATATTTTATTTACATCAAATTATTATTCAAAATGAATTATCAAGAAACCGTAAATTGGATGTTTAATCAATTGCCAATGTACCAATCTATTGGAAAATCGGCCTATAAAGAAGATTTAACCAATACCATTTTATTAGCCAATTATTTAGGAAATCCAGAGCGAAACCTGAAATGCATTCACGTTGCTGGCACGAACGGAAAAGGATCAACTTCGCACTTATTGGCATCGATATTGCAAGAAGCTGGCCATAAAGTTGGACTTTACACATCGCCACATTTAAAAGATTATCGCGAACGAATTAAAATAAATAATCAAGAAATATCAGAGAATTTTGTAGTTGATTTTATATCAAAACACAAGATTTTTTTCGAACAAAACGAATTAAGTTTTTTTGAAATGACTGTTGGACTAGCTTTTGATTATTTCAAAAAATCGAATGTAGACATAGCATTAATAGAAGTCGGAATGGGCGGAAGACTAGATTCGACAAACATTATAACGCCTTTAATTTCAGTAATTACCAATATTGGTTTAGACCATACACAGTTTTTGGGCAATACTTTGTCGCTTATAGCAAATGAAAAAGCGGGGATTATAAAACAGAATATTCCAGTAATAATTGGAGAATATCTTGAAGAAACCAAACCTGTTTTCATCGCTAAAGCAAATGAAAATAATTCAGATATTTATTTAGCATCTGAATTGATTCAAAAAATTTATCCAACAGTTTTGCTGGGCGATTACCAAATTTCGAATGTTAAAACCGTTTTGCAAACTATTAAAGTTTTACAATCACAAAATGAATTTATAGTATCCGAAAAAAACATTCAAAACGGATTAATGAATGTAACAATAAATACTAATTTGCAAGGAAGATGGCAAAAATTAAAAGAAAAACCGTTTGTAATATGTGATACTGCACACAACAAACACGGTTTAGAAATTGTATTGAAACAAATTCAAAAACAAAAATTCGACCAACTTCACTTTGTTTTTGGTGTAGTTAATGACAAAGATTTAGACTCAATTTTGGCGTTATTTCCAAAAAACGTCATATATTATTTCTGTAAACCCAATATTCCACGTGGTTTAGATGCTGACATATTACAAAAAAAATGTTTAGAGTTTGGATTAATTGGCAGTTTAAACGATTCTGTTGCAGAAGCTTACGCAAATGCTCTAAAGAAATCAAAACCAACAGATATGATTTTTATTGGCGGAAGTACATTTGTGGTTGCAGAAATATTATAATTTTATAGTTTTTTATTTGCAGAATCAAAAAACAACACTATATTTGCACTCACTAATTCAGAATGCATTTTTTGATTTTAGGGCGATTAGCTCAGCTGGTTCAGAGCACCTCGTTTACACCGAGGGGGTCGGGGGTTCGAACCCCTCATCGCCCACAAAACTCTTCAATTTTTTGGAGAGTTTTTTTATTTAATTAAACCACTATTAATTAATCATACCAATTACAAATGTGTATTTTTACGTATCATTTGTACAGGTCAAGTAGCCACCGTGCGACCCGAAAATGCTCTTATATAATAGTAAACCAATTTCTAATCCTTATTTTATTCTAGAAAAAAAGCAAAGATATTTTGCTTTCTATTTATTTTTTAATCATCTCAGGGTATAGGTAATCTTTATAAAAATTTTCTTTTCTTCAATTTGTGCAGCATGATATTTAATTGTTTTGTCTAGTCTTTGATAGCTTTAATGCAATTTATTAACGTATTAATTAATCCTTGCTCAATTTGTTGCAAGTTGGTCGTTAACTTTTTTTAAAAAACTAACGTATTTATAGCTTCAATTTGTTCTTATGCAAATAACGGTAACATAATTTGTAAACCATTATCAATCGATATTACTAGCGGTGTTTTTTCTTTTTTTGGTGATAGAAGCACAACTGTTTTGCGATAGCGTTCTACAAATTGTTACATCTGATTGCTAAGGCGGAACATCGTGGCAACAGTATTTTTACTGTCGTGTAATTCCTATAAGGTAATCATAAACCTTGCACCTATTTTGAGAAAAAATCAAAAAAAATCAAAAAAAATACGTCAGCAAGTGCTCTTTTTTTATATAACGTTCAGTATAACAGCGATATAAAATAAATGTTTAAAAATAATGTGTAGCTCATGGTTACCTTTTTGTTTTTTCAGTATAAATAATAAAAAACAAATAACATGGAATCTACAAACAATCAAATCGGTGCAGATGTGACTGCAAATGACAATGTTCAAGTACAAATTGACACATTAACCTCAAAAAAAGCAGAAAAAGTAAAAAGCTTCGGAGAATATGCTTTTGAAAAAGCGGGATTAAACCGTGGCGAACACCTATCATTGAAAACATATCTAAAATGGATTTCTGATGGGCACTTGGTTGATGATTCTTTTAACGAGAATGAACAAATTCTTTTGAAGCAACAAATTCAAAATAAAATTACAACAAAAGAAGCTGAAAAAGAACAACTAACAGGCGAAAAAAGAACTGCTGTCGAAATTACAAAACCATCAATTGAATTAAAAATTAAGGATTTGAACGATGAAATTCTACAAACTATAATCGATTTGGCTGATAGTAAAGTTCAAACAGGCTATCAACCCGAAAAATATTATATGTGGCTTGGATTTATGTTAGTACTATCTTTTTATTTATTATTTTTTTACTCCTCGGCTATTTATTCTTGCTTTTTCAGGAATCCAATAGACATTTTAAAAAATGGTGGAAGCGATATCGCATTAAGTATGGAAAGTATTTTTGATATAACAGGAATATTTACATTGTCAAAAAATTTATTTATAA
>JAYTMQ010000156.1:0-12747 GCA_043728355.1 Bacteroidota bacterium | reverse complement strand
ACACATGCCAAAAACCCAACAAAATTACATTCGCTTTCGCTAGCAAATCCCATTTGGTGCGCCATTTCATGATTAGAAGTCATAGGGAAATTATAGGTTGGCATCATATAGTTTACTTGTGCTTCATTAGTAAATGGATTGAGATAACCGCCAAAACCCATATACGTTAACGGCAGACTGAATAATGATTTTTTGACCGATAAATGTTTGTACTCAAAAAATGGGTATTGCTCAGCAAGTTTTTTATAACCATTCAAATTCATGACAAATGCTTGATCTTGCGAAAACGGAAAAACTACTTTCGATTGTTTATCATTGGTAATTTCAAATTGGATTTGATTGGTTTTATCAATTAATTTGTTTGTAAAAACATATAAATCTTGATCAGAATATTCCCGATTGATTTTCATTTTCTCAAAAAGAGGTTCTCTATAATAGTTCAAAGCCCACAAAAAATGAAAGATAAAATAAAAAACAGACAAAAAACTTACTATCGAAAGTAAATTGGTTTTATACATTTCTCTCCAGGTATTTCTAACTTTCCAAAACCATTTGATGATAAAAATTATTAATAAACCGTATAAACAATCCCCAATTGAAAAAGGAATATTTCCAAAAAAAACCCTAGAAAAAACTGAAATATTTTGATAAAAGCCATTACTGTAATATTGTTCCACCAATTCTGGAAAAAAAGCAATAATTTTCAGAAATACAATCTGAAATACAAAAAATAAGGGAAGAATGTATTTGCTTTTCACAAGAAATATTTATTTGTAAATATAATCAGAATATCAATTCATATAGAAATTAAACTTTGTAACTTTGTGTTCAAAATTTTGAGAAAGAGTAAATATAATTTTGAAATTTGATGCTTGTTAATTTTTTGAAATTACTAAACAATAAAACATATACATTAAATTCTTCTAAAACTATAATTATGAGCCAAGAAATTAGAGACCTTGAACCAAAAGATCTTTGGAATAAATTTGCAGATCTTAATGCCGTACCTCGTCCTTCCAAAAAAGAGGAACGTGTAATTGAGTTTATGAAAAATTTCGGAAAAAATTTGGGTTTAGAAACTTTCGAAGACGAAATCCGTAATGTCATTATACGCAAACCAGCTACTGCAGGAATGGAAAATCGTAAAGCATTAGTTTTGCAAGGACATTTGGATATGGTTCATCAAAAAAATAATGATACCAACTTCGATTTTGATAAACAAGGTATTGATATGTATGTCGATGGCGATTGGGTTCGTGCTCGTGGAACGACACTTGGTGCGGATAACGGACTTGGAGTAGCAATGATAATGGCAATTTTAGATAGTAAAACCATAATTCATCCGGCAATTGAAGCGCTTTTTACTATAGATGAGGAAACGGGAATGACTGGTGCTTTGAACCTAAAAGGCGGTGTGCTTCAAGGAGAAATTCTACTCAATATGGATACCGAAGAAGATGACGAAATCGATATTGGCTGCGCTGGAGGAATTGACGTTACAGCCAACAGAAGTTACAATCAAGAGGAAACTCCAGAAAGTTCAGTAGGTTATACAATTACTGTAAAAGGATTGAACGGCGGACATTCTGGCATGGATATTCACAAAGGTTTGGGTAACGCTAACAAAATTATGAACCGTTTATTGTTTGACGGATTTGAAAATTTTGGACTTCAAATTAATGAAATTTCTGGTGGAAGTTTGCGCAATGCAATTCCTAGAGAAAGTGTTGCCAAAGTGATTGTCGCAGCAATGTATGACGAAGCTTTTGTTTTTGATATGCAAGAAATTATTAGTGATATCAAAACCGAATTTAAAACTACAGAACCTAATTTAACAATAGAAATCGAAAAATCAGATTTGCCTTCAAAAGTGATGGATTTAGGAGTTCAAGAAGGTTTATTACGTTCCATTTATGCAGCACACAATGGTGTTTATAGAATGTCTGCCGATATGGAAGATTTGGTAGAAACATCCAATAATATTGCACGAGTTATCGTGAAAGATGGCGAAATAACAATTCAAAATTTAACACGTTCATCAGTTGAAACTTCCAAAATGGACTTGGCAAATGCATTGCGATCGGCGTATGAATTGTTTGGTTGCGAAGTAACTTTTGGCGGGTCTTATCCGGGTTGGACACCAAATGTGAAATCAGAAATTCTTGACTTATTAGTAAAGATATACGTAAAACAAAATTCAGAAAAACCAAAAGTTGTGGCTTGTCACGCAGGTTTAGAATGCGGAATTCTTGGAACCAATTATCCAAATATGGATATGATTTCATTTGGACCAACAATTCACGGAGCGCATTCGCCTGATGAAAGAGCTAGTATTTCTTCTTCACAAAAGTTCTATAAATTTGTTTTAGAAATTTTGGAAAGTATTCCTAACAGAAATTAGACTTAGTGAGAAGTTTATCAAAATAATGCATCAATTCTTAATAGTTGATGCTTTTTTATTTTTTTGTATGCTTTTCGACCAATTCCAAAATAGCATCTTTATTTAATGGTTTAGATATGTAATCATTAAATCCTGTTTTTATAATTTTATCAATTTCTTCTGGGAAAGAATAAGATGTTTGTGCCACAATTGGAATTTTTGGATTGAATTCTCTGATGCTTTCATAAGCTTCGTGACCGTTTTTATTGGGCATTCTGATGTCCATAAATATCATATCAAAGTTCGAGTTTTCTCTACAAATATTGATTGCTTCTTGTCCATCGACAGCTCGAACAACTTGAATTTTGTCTGATTTTAGCATTTGTTTTATTAACATAAAGTTGACATTATCATCTTCGGCAACCAAAATTTTCATAGAATCATCGAGAATTAAAGCTACTGATTTTGGATTTTCTATTGCTTTCTTTGGTTCTAAAACTTCATATTGCAATGGAATCCAAAACTTAAAAGTTGTTCCAATTCCTTCTTGCGATTGTACCGACATTCCTCCGCCAAGCATATCAACGTAAGCTTTTGAAATTGCCAAACCAAGTCCTAAACCTTCATTGGCTGAAATGGAATGTGTGTTTGTTTTACTAAATCGCTTGAAAATTCGGTTTTTGAATTCTTCAGGAATCCCGATTCCAGAATCTTTTATCTCGAAATTAATTTTTTTGTTCAAATTATCAAAATCATAATCTAAAATCACATAACCTTCATCGGTAAATTTCAAAGCATTGTCTAATAAATTAATTAAAACCTGATTTAATTTGGTTACATCGGTCGTTATATTTTTCTTTATCGAATTATTTGGTTTTAATAATTTAAATTCAAGATTTTCTTTATTATTAGTTATCGAAACAGCATCAAAAGTTGCTTGAATCATGTTTTCGAGATTTATATTGCTCAAGTTTGGCTTAACTAAATTGGTATCAATTCTTGACATTTCGACCAAATCGTCAATAATATCAATTAAGTTTCGACCGCTAGATTTTATTATATTAATGTATTCATTTTTATCTTTTTCAGTGATTTCTTGATTCGCTAATAATTCAGAAAAACCAATAATGGCGTTCATTGGCGTACGAATTTCGTGTGATAAATTCATTAAAAATGCAGATTTCAAATTGTCACTTTCTTCGATTTTTGCTTTCGATTTTTGAAGTTGTAATTTTTGGTTCTGATTTTCTTCGAATAATTTACCGATTTGCCTAAATTCTCCAGGAATTTTTTTCAATTTATCAATAGCAATTATATTTCCACTTAAAACTTCTTTAATCAATTTTATTGGAGATTTTGCCCATTTGCTGGCATAATAAAAAAATATTCCAAAAGCAATTAATGTTCCTAAGCCAATAATTCCGATAATATTTCGAGTTGCTCCAAAATTTAAATTAATTGGTCGCTTAAAAACTAAAGTTGTAATTTTTTTATTTCTAAAATCATTAATTTCTTTGTATGAATAGATAAATTTAGAATCATTTTTTTTGCTATTATCCAAGAATGAAATTTGCGAACTACTTATTTTCTCTAAATTATTAAAATATTTTGCATCAATAAGTTTAATCATAAAAACGTAACCTCTAGGCTTTGTTTTATTTTTGAATGGATCTTCTGATGGATGAATTGTTGCCCCATAAACTTGAACAAATCCTTCGGGTATATTTAGATTAAATTTTATAATTTTATTTTTATATAAAATCGGAAAAATCTCTTTGGGTATAAAATTTTCAGAAGTAATTTTGGTTGTCGAAACTTTTGCAACAAAATTTTGATTTATATTATATGTGTCTATATAATCGACTCGATTAGTGTCTACGAGATATGAAACTGAATTGTTAAACCATTTTAAATCATTGGTTTCTACAAATCGAACCAATTCATCCCAAAATGACATTTCTTGAATTAACGATATATAAGATTCTGAATTTAAATCTATCAAAGCACTGATTTCTCTATCGAATTGTTCAGAAACTTGATCAGAAACATGTTTTTGTTGCTGATAACTATAGTAGTATAGTATTGCAAATAATGCAAAAAAACTAATTCCTGCAATAGATAATAAAGCCACTACTTTGGAGTAAGTAGAAACTTTTAGATTTTTTCGAGCAGTTGCAAAAGACATAAAAGTAGATTTGGGGTATTATACAATAAAAATAAGTAATTAAATAATAACTTTATAAAAATAATGTTAAATTTTATTAAAATTCAAATTAATTATATAAAAATTCAGTGATTTCAATAAGTAAACTCCAAAGTTATATAAAATGTTCTGCTGTCAGATGGAATAATCCCTGGTCCAGGATAACCAGTTGCTCGACGTGTAAAGTAAGAATTATTAGTAAAATTAGTAATTCCTGATTCGAGTTTAAAATATTTAAATTTGTAAGATGCTGAAAAATCTGCAACATAATAAGCAGGAATTTGTCCAGAAACGCCATTATTAACATTGTTTCTATCTGCTAAATTTGCACTTGAAAATTGACTTGATAAATAGGTAAATTGCAAACTTGTAATGAAATTTTTATAACCAATTCCAGTTCCTGTTTTAATGTTAAAAAGCGGTACAAATTCAACTTTATTACCTTTTACAGAGGCAATTTCTGATTTTAAATATTCTGAATCAGTAATTGAAATGTTAGAAAAAACATTCCAATTAAAATCTTCATTTTCCTTAAAAAAGGTTTTGTTTAAACTCCAATCGAACATTGTTTCAAATCCAAAAGTAACGGCTGTTCCCAAATTTCCTCGACGTCTAATTATCTGTTTACTTAAATTTGTAGTTTCAAATTCTCCGATTTTATCATCATAATACAATCCAAAAATATTAGTATCAAATGTAAATTTGTCCCCAATTTGTCCACGAAAACCAATGTCTGATGTGAATCCTTTTTCGTCAGAAATATTAGCATCAACTTCGAAACTTGGATTAGCTGTTCGAATATCATTAAAAGTAACAGATCGATAATTTTGTGATAAATTCCCGTAAAATTCTATTTTGTTTTTTGGTTTATAACTCAATCCAATTCCTAATAAAAACAGGTTTCTATTTTTTACAATATCTTCATTAATTTTTACATCTAATAGAATATTATTTGCATTATCTAAATTTATTTTTCTGAAATAACCACTGGCTTGCGTTTTAATATTTTCAAATCTAAATCCTGGCGTAATCGAAAATTTTTGTGATAACTTGAATATATTTTCGCCAAAAATTGCAAAATTCAAATTCGGATATTTATATTCTGATTGGTTTTGTGAAAGCGGAAATTCATCAGAAGCAATTTCAAAATTTGGATCGCTACCAGAACTTCCAGCGTTCTGAATTCCAGAATTTTCAGCCTGATAATATTTTGCTCCAATTAAAAAAGCACTAGAATTTTCGTTGATTTTATACCTTTTTAAAAATCGTGCTTCTGTGCCCCAATTTGTGAACTCGCCAATAATTAAATCTCTTTCAAGTCCAACTTCATCAATGTCGGTTACCCGATTTTTTCGAAAACCGACTGCTTTTCTTGATGCATCTAAACCAAATAATTGTAACGAAAAATCTGCATTATTGTCAAATTTATGTTTGAATCTTAAAGCAAATAAATTCCAATTTACGGCAAACCAATTTCGAGTTCTATTGCTTTGCAAAGGGTTTTCTTTAAACATTTCATCAGTCAATCCGCCAGCTTGTTGAGCCAAATAACTATAATGTGTGTAATCAAAATGCAATGAGTTTTTATCATTGAAATTATAATTCAGGTTGGCAAAATAGTTTTTAGATTCAAATTTTGAATTCGGTCGAAAACCATCGCCTTTTTTGAAATTATAAAAAGTATAATAACTCAACTTGTTATTTGTTCCAGAAATAGAAGTAAAATTTGTAAACAATTTGAAAGAACCAATCGTGTTTCTTGACACAATCTCGAATGGTTTTGAAGTTGGTTTTTTGATTTTAAAATTGACTAAACCGCCAAATTGTGTGCCATATTGCAATGATGCTGCGCCACGAACAACCTGAATTTCATTCAAAGCTTCGGTTGGCGTGGCATAATAACTTTCGGGATATCCCAAAACATCAGCCGAAATATCGTAATCGTTTTGGCGCGTGTTGAAATTTGCCGTTCGGTTTGGATCTAATCCACGACCGCCAATACTGAGTTGCAGACCGCCATCGGAACTCTCGTTGATGGTTAAACCAACAACTTGTGCAAAAATTTGTCTAGCATTATTGGTAGCCTTATTGGCTGTAAGTTTTTCTATCGAAATAACTTCGGTTTTTTTGCCTGCATAAATTGCAGTTTCTTCAATATCTCGTAATTTATTTAGCGCAAATATTTTTTGTTTTTGGTTTTGAATGACAACTTCCGACAAGTTATTTATTTTGTCAAGAACAATAACTTTATTGGTTTCTGAAGTGGAAATTTCGATTTCTAAAACAGAATAATTTTCTTTATAAAACGTAAAATCATAAGTTCCAGATTGACTTACCTCAATAAAAAACGAACCATTTTTATCAGATAAATGTTTTGTTCCAGAAGTTTTATTATAAATTTCGACCAATGATAATTTTGCTCCAGAAGTTGAGGTTATTATTCCAGAAATAGTATTTTGAGAATAAACATTCAAAAAAACAAATAAGAAAATCAATATTTTAAAATCCGATAATTTCATCGTTGAAAGGTAAAATCCAAGTTTTTGGTTGGAAAGATTCATATTCGTTGGCAAGATTTATTTTTTGATTGATGTATTTTTGGCTTAAACGACCGTTTAAAGCAACATAACTTTCGACATAAATTTCTGGTTTTTTCATTCCAAGTTTTTGATGATAATCTTTTAAATAATGCGCATATTCTAATATAAAATCAGGTTGAAACGACATTTGTTTTTCTTGTAATGTTGTTAAAAATTTTCCATTATTTATGCGAATTTCTTTTTTAGAAATTTTATCTTTAACTATAAATTGGGTGTAACCCGCTTTTTCCATAATCATTACGCGCCACGAAAATCGAAAACCTTCTTCGGTCCAAAAAAGTTCGTCTTTGTATAAAAAATAACGAAAAGGAAATAAAATTTGGAACACTAAAAATACTGTTATTAGAGCAATTTTAATTTTATATATTACTGAATTATTTTCAATTAAATACTTTTCATTTTCAAAAAATTTGAAATTAATCTTAAATATTTTTGAAATAAAAAGCAATACTTTATTATGAAAATTGGCTTCGAAAAAAATTAAAGTACTAATTATCATTATATAAGGAAAAACTCCTATTGGAAATAAAATTCGTGTCAAAATGTGAAAAATAACCACTAAAATAAATGCGAAGATCCGAGTTCGTTTGTATAATAGAAGAAATACAATCGATAAATCATAAACCATTCCTGTCCACGAAAAAGCATAATGAACCCAATTTTTATTCAACAATGTGCCAATAATTGGTAAATCAGAATTGTTTGGCAACCAAATTTTTAACGGCATTGCTTCGAAAAGCCAATCAGAATTAAGTTTTGCTAATCCGGCATAAAAATAAACTATAGCTAATAATAATTTTAAAATATCGATATTCCAACTCGGAATTTTTTGAAAAGCAATTTTTGGATTTTTGAAAGCATCAACCGAAAAAAAACAATTTGCAGGCAAAAAAATCATCACAAAACTGATAACCGAAACAAAATAATAATGATTGAGATAAGTTGTTTTATCAATTAATTCAATGTAAGTAAAACTCAAAAAAAAAGTAATAATTGCTAGTTTATATTTATAACCAATTGCAATTAAAAACGCAGCAATTCCGCTTATTGCAAATAATAAATAAGTGTAAATTCCTAAAGTTATTACCCAAGAAAAACCATAATATTTAAAATGAAATTTTGGAGTGATATAAAATTCTTCAATCCAATTATAACTTGCAAAACGAATCAAACTAAAAACCATCATTAAACCAAACGCTAGCCTAAAAAAAGCTAGCGTTGAGGCTTGTGAATAAGAATTAAGGTATATTTTTAAACTGAAATTCATAGATTAGTCGCCATCATTGTCTGAATAGCCAATTTTAATGCTTAAAGCTTGCATCATATCGAGTTTTGTGTAAACTACATTTTGTTGCAAAACATCATATGCCGAAATCATGTTAGAATTGTCGCTAGTGATTTGTGTTGAAAAATTGTTGTTAAGAAAATTGTTTGCTGCGAAAATTTTAGTGTATTGTGCGTTAATTAAATCACTTAATTGTTGGTTATTTTTAACAAAATCTAAATAAGATTTTAAACTTGATCCAGTTGCTGTTCCATCGAACTTTTTACCATTAAAAAAATCTTGTGATGCTTTTAAAGATTCGTTTAACAAAATTTTAGAAATGTCATTTTTGTATAATGCTTCAATATTTTGAGGCTTTAAAAGACCTCCAGAAAAAATTCCAGCTGGAAACCCAATTTTAGAAGTACGAATGTCTTTTTCTAGATTTTTAACAAAACTATTAGATGTTATGTTAACCGAACCAGTTACAGTCGAGCCAGTGTTTGCAATAAATTGATTTCTATAAGATATATTCCAATCAGATACAATTGCATCGGCATTTGACTTCATTTTGGTAACTAATTCATTCAAATATTTTTTGTAATTAGTTGCATTTGAGTTGGTCATATAAAATCCAACAATTTCTAAATTTGTTGAACTTAAACCGTTTATCAAATAATCTAAGGCTGGTAAACCTTGTTTGGTATTTTGCGATAAATTATTAAAATCATAATTTCTTGAAATAATATTTGTATTAATTCCTAAAATATCAGTTGGATAAGTATTTGTTTTTTCGTTTAAACTAATTTCTTCGGCTTTACCAAAATTAAATATTGCAACATATTGAAAAGCTTTGTAAGTTTCAACCCAAGAATTTCTTAAGATATCTAAATTTGCTTGTGTTGGAGTTGTTGTAAAAGCATTTGAACTAGCAACCAAATCATTAACTTTCGATTGATAATTAACAAAACTTGGCACAATAATATTATCAGCCCAATTGGTCAAAAGTGCAGTTTTGTCGTAATTTTTATCTAATTGTACATCTTCGCTTTTAGAACAAGCAAAAACTAATAAAAGTAAACTAAATATTAAAATTATTTTTTTCATTATGTTTTAAATTTTTTGCAAAATTACAATATTCATTGGGTTATCTGTATTTATTCTAAATAAATTTTAGCAAAAATAATACAATCACTAAACTTTAAAAATAAACAAAAGTTAATTATTTGTTTTAATTTACAACTGCAGCTTGGGCAACTGTAAATCCAAATTTAGTTGCAATTTGAGTAGAAATAGCATCAAGTTTCGGGCTTAAAGCATCAATATCCCAAAGACCATTTATGCCACTTGTCATAGAAGTTAACATTGCATCAACTTCTGTTTTAGATAAATATGGGTTGTTTGTTCCTGGTTTATTTGTAAAACGCAACGACATAATAAATCCGTAACCTTCAGATAAATCGTGAAATGCGGCTGCACCATTATCGTTAATTAATTTTGCTTTTCCTGCTTGCATATAAAAAACTGAACGAACTGCAACAACCAAAGCTAGTTTTTCTTTTAAAATGGCAATTTGCGCATCTCTAGTTGCATAATCATTGGCTTGAATAGCTGCGCGACCTTTTCTGAAAGCAAGAGAAATATCCGCTTTAACAGTATTAAAATCTGAATCGGCATTTACTTTTGTGATGTATTCTGATAAAAATTTATCTTCTGTTGCACCAAAAACATTTCCATAAGCTTCGTCCCAAGTATGTTCCATTTTGGTATAATTGGTTGTGCCATCTAATACTTTGTTGGTGTTATTGTCACGATTTGTTGTTTCATCAAGTTTGCTAATGCTCAAATAATTATTTACAACTTGATCTAAAAAAATGGCACCAATTGAACTTTTTAAATAAACTTGAACTGGTTCTAGACCATTGGCAGAAAAATATCTTGTTGATTCGCCAGTTCCATATTTCCCAGCGGTTCCAACAACAGCAATATTGCCTTGACTAGCTGTATTTATTGCAATAAATTGAGATTCTAAATTGGTTCTAATAGTGATTTGTTCAGCTAAAGATACACTATTCCCTGTACCAAAATATTCTTTTGAAGCAGCAACTTTGTCTTTTAATTGTTTTCCAGAAGTATTTAATGAAAGATTTGTAAAAGCCGAATTGGTATTTGTAAACATTGATTGCAGTTTTGTATTATCTACAATTAAAGATGAAGTTGCTTGGGTTTTGACATATTTGCTCATTTCGTCAAGCATTAAAATTCTAGTCGATTGACCCGAATAATCGACTGTTGAAGCTCCGTTTCTTTCGAATGTGTATTTTTCAGGAATTGCGTAATTCAATTTTGGGTCGATAACAATTGTTTCTTCTTTAGTACACGAGTTTAATGTCAATAATAATGTTACACCTGAAAATATTAGATTTTGAATTTTCATTTTATATTTATTTAGAATGATTAAGAATAATTTCTGCAAATATAAAACGAAAAATGAGAAAAACAATTTTTATTTAGATTAAATATAAATAATTTTTTTTAAATGTATTTTTTTAAATTTTTTAAGATTTTTTTGAACATTAACAATTAAAAAATCATTAAATTATGTAAATAAAACTTAATAAACCTTAATTTCTTAATCTTTGATTTTTTTGTATTTTTTTTGAAGCTAATAAATCGATTAAATTTTCAGTTTATAAAAACTACTTAACTTTTACCATTTCAAAAGTTTCTAAACTTAATTTGCCCAATTGTTTTCCAGAAATCGAAATATCAAGATTCAAACTGTCTTTTAGTTTATAAAATATTTTGTTAGGATAATCGTGCTTTGGGTTTTCGAATTGCAATTCTTTTTCTTCGGTTTCTTTGAAATTAAATGTAGTTGCCAAGTTTTGATTTTCTCCTTTTATGTTTGCGATGTATAATAAAACGCCTTTGTCTTCAACTAAATCTATGGTTTCGTCGTGAATAGTATCTTTTTTATTGATAAAATAAGATTGACCTAAAAAAGTAGAATCGTTTTTGACTGTCCAAATTTCTTTAAGATTTCCGTTTGGTGTTTTCATTTCCCAAGTTCCAAGTAACCAATTGGCTTTTTCTAATTCATCATAATCTATTATTTCACGACCGTTTTGGTCATATTTTTTACATGAAACAATTGTTGTTATTATTAGGAGTAATAAAATATATTTTTTCATTGAGATTGAATTTTAATAAAGTACAAAATTAATTAAAAATTCTGAAAATTAGCGCTGATCGGAATGAATCTCTTTTTCATTTGGGAATATTAATTTTGAAACAAAAACTATTCTAAAATCTAAATTTATGGTTTTTAAATAAAAAAAAATAAATTTGTAACAAATACAACTTTTGGTACACTAATTGAAAAGATGAGCAGTAGTTTAGAACAGTCGTTTGTAGCGCAGTTAAAAGTGAATCAGAATATTATCCACAAAATTTGTAGATTATATACTGCTGGTGACGATGCGCACAAAGATTTGTTTCAAGAAATTACGATTCAGTTATGGAAGGCTTTCCCGAAATTTAGGGGTGACAGCAAGTTTTCGACCTGGGCCTACCGCGTTGCGTTGAACACTGCCATCACTTTGTACCGAAAAAGTACGCGATCGGTGGCAACAAGCGAATACGACGGAACAAAGCATTTTTTCAAGCAGGAGGATTATGATTATGAAGAGGAGGAGCAACTAAAACTGCTGTATGCTGCTGTGTATCAATTGAATGATATAGAAAAAGCGTTGGTATATATGTATTTGGAAGATAAGGATTATGCCGAAATATCGGAAACTTTGGGGATTTCTGAAGTAAATGCGCGGGTGAAAATGAACAGAATTAAGGGCAAATTAAAAAAAATGTTAAATCCTTGAGGTTATGGAAGAGTTAGATGTATTGAAAAAAAATTGGGAAACCAACCAACATATCGATAAACAAGTTTCTGAAAATCAGATTCTTGTGATGTTGCATCGCGGATCATCGTCGGTGGTGCGCTGGATTTTTATTGTGGGGATTTTAGAGTTTTTGCTGTGGATTGGCATTAGTATTCTTAGCTATGACGACAATGCGCTCAACTCCATTGGACTGCAAAATTATGAAACGTGGTTTGATTTTTTAACGATTTTTAATTATGTAGGCATTTGTGTTTTTATTGTGTTGTTTTATAAAAATTACAGAGCCGTATCGACAACGACAAATACTAAAAAACTGATGCAGAGCATTTTAAAGGTTCGGAAAACGGTCAATTACTACGTGAGTTTCAATCTTTTTTTGTTGGGTTTTGGAATGCTAT
>JAYTMQ010000155.1:0-4717 GCA_043728355.1 Bacteroidota bacterium | reverse complement strand
AAAAGGAAAATGGAACAACACCGATTATTATCAATTAGGTTATACTTATTACAAACAAAATAACTTTGAAAATGCGATTTCGCAATTCAATAAAATCATTGATGGTAAGGATTTTGTAGCTCAAAACGGTTATTATCATTTGGGTGAATGTTATCTAAAAACCGTTAAAAAACTCCAAGCTTTGAATGCTTTCAAGAATGCGTCAGAAATGATTTTTGATTTAAAAATTCAAGAGGATGCGGCTTTTAATTATGTTAAATTAAGTTATGAATTGGGCAATTCATACCAATCGGTTCCAGATGTTTTACAAGCGTTTTTGACCAAATATCCAACAAATGCCAATAACAAAGAAATCGAAAAATTATTGATTAATTCCTATATTTCATCAAAAAATTATTCTGGAGCATTGGTTTTATTAGACAAAAATAAATCGCCTGAAAACAAACCAGCTTATCAAAAAGTTACTTTTTATCGTGGATTAGAATTATATACCGATGGAAACTATAAAGAAGCTTTGTTGATGTTCAAAAAATCGATTGCTGAACCACAAGATAAAACCTTTTCGGCAAGAGCCACTTTTTGGAAAGCCGAAACCGAATTTGGATTAGATAATTTTAATGAAGCATTAATTAGTTTCAAACAATTTTTGGCTTTTGCAGAAGCGAAAAATACCGTCGAAAACAAAAATATCAATTACAACATTGCTTATTGTTATTTTAAATTGAAAGAATATGACCAAGCTGGAAATTATTTTCAAACCCATTTAGAAGTTATAAAAGATGATAAATTGCGTGGAAATGACAGTTATTTGCGTTTAGCAGATTCTAGATTTGTATCGACAAAATATTTTCCTGCGCTCGAAGCGTACAATAAAGTTATTGATTCTAAAAGTGTCGATGCTGATTATGCCGCTTATCAAAAAGCAATTTGTTATGGATTTTTATCTAAAAATGACCAAAAAATTGACAATTTTAATCAGTTTTTAAAAATTTATCCAAAATCGCAATATCGTGATGATGCACTTTTCGAACTAGCAAACACTTATGTTGCCGAAAATAAAACCGATTTGGCTGTTAAAACTTATGATCAATTATTGACCGAATTTAAAAATGGTTCGTACAACTCAAAAGCAGTTTTAAAACAAGGTTTGGTTTATTATAACAATGATAAAGACGATTTGGCAATTGCGAAATTCAAGAAAGTGGCAGCCGATTATCCGAATTCGCCAGAGGCAATCGAAGCTGTTGCAACTGCAAGATTAATTTATATCGATAATGGCAAAGTAGACGAATATGCAACTTGGGTAAAAACGCTTAGTTTTGTTGAAGTCACTGATGCCGAACTCGAAAATGACACTTACAATTCTGCCGAAAAGCAATATTTGCAAGGCAATTCTAAACCTGCAACTTCGGGCTTTATTGGATATTTAGCTAAATTTCCAAACGGAATTCATTCGCTAAAATCAAACTTTTATTTGGCTCAATTGTATTTTGCCGATGGTTTAGAAAAAAATGCGATTCCTAATTATGAATATGTTATCTCAAAAACTCGAAATGAATTTACCGAACAATCATTAGTCAGATTGGCTGGAATTTTCATTAAAAATAATGATATAAAAGTTGTAAATATTTTAAAAAGATTAGAATCAGAAGCAGATTTTCCTCAGAATATAACATTTGCACAAGCGAATCTAATGAAATCTTATTACGAGCAAAAAGATTATCCAAATTCGGTTATTTATGCAGAAAAAGTTTTAGCCAATCTAAAAACCGATGATAAAATAAAATCAGATGCTCAAATAATCGTTGCTCGTTCAGCGATTAAATCGAATGATGACGCCAAAGCCAGAATTGCTTACGCCAAATTGCAAACCATCGCAAAAGGCGAATTGGCAGCCGAAGCATTATATTACGATGCGTATTTCAAAAATAAAGATTCGAAGTTTGAATTGTCAAATAAAGCCGTCAATAAATTATCAAAAGATTATTCGGGTTACAAGTATTTCGGAGCTAAAGGCTTAATTATTATGGCAAAAAATTTCTATGGATTGAAAGATAGTTATCAAGCAACTTATATTTTAAACGCCGTTTTAGAAAATTTTGCTGAATTTGAAGATGTTCAAATAGAAGCAAAAAAAGAACTAGAGTTAATAAAAACCGAGGAAAGTAAGACAAATTCTTCGGTTGGTAAATAAGAGTTTAGTTTTAAATACTTAATTGCAATTTACAGTTTATTAAAAAATAAAAAATAAAATGATCAATATATTTTCAAGATTCCAATTTTTTATCTCAATTTCATTTAATTTGATGAAGTTCGTATCGGGGATTTTTATACTTCTATTTCAACTTTCATTTTCACAAAAAAAAGATGAAAACATCGGTACAGAAGTCGTAAATGTTGTAAAACCTTATACACCAACGATTTCTGATGCATTCAAAATTAAAGAAACGCCAACTTTAGACGATGAAGAAACGGCAAAAAAAGAAATCATAAAATACAATATTTTCTCATTTCCAGTCGCATCGACATTCACGCCTTCCAAAGGGAAAGCTGCTGGAGTTGATAAAGCACCTGCCGAGCAAATTTTCAAGAATTATTCAACTTTGGGTTTTGGTAATTTTGCAACCATAAATGCCGAGTTATTTGTAACCGAAAACATTTCAGATACTGAATATATTGGTGGTGCATTCAGACATTTATCTTCACAAGGCGGCATCAAAAATTTAGAACTTCCAGATAAATTTTACAACACTTCGCTTGATGTTTCTTATGGAAATAATTTGCGAGAAATGTCTTGGAATTTAGATTTAGGTTATCAAAATCAGGTTTATAATTGGTATGGTTTGCCAGCTGATTTTGCTGTAAATTTATTGCCTATCGACAGATCAAATTTAGTAAAATCAATTGATCCAAGTCATTCTTATAATGATTTTTATATAGCAGGAAAATTAAAATTCAAAGAAAGTGTTTTTAAAGAAATGACAACCAAATTCGAACGTTTTTCTGATAATTATGGTTCAGCCGAAAACCGTTTTTATGTAAAACCATCATTCAATATCGATATTGACGATATGCGATTTAGAACCAATATTATTATAGATTATATTGACGGAAATTTCGATAAAAATTATTTCAACACCAATGTACAAGCTTCGAAATACGGATTTGTAAACTTGGGTTTGAATCCAAATTACATCATCAACAAAGACGATTGGACAATTAGTTTAGGAGCCAATTTATTTTATTCATCGGATACTGTCAATACAAATGGTAAGTTTTTTGTTTATCCGCAAGTAAATGCATCGTTGAAATTAGTTGGCGATTTAATGATTTTTTACGCCGGCGCAGAAGGAAGTTTAGAGCAAAATTCATATAGAATTTTAACAAATGAAAATCCGTTTTTATCTCCAACATTTAACATTATTCCGACCGACAAACAATATGATTTATTTGCAGGATTGAAAGGAAAACTAGCCAATTCTTTAAGTTATAATGTTCGAGGTTCATTATTAAGCGAGAAATATAAACCGCTTTTTAAAGCAAATGATTATGGTTCAACTATTTTGAATACAGATGGTTATGCGTTTGGAAATTCATTTGATGTTGTTTATGATAATGTCAAAACTTTAAGCTTTTTCGGAGAACTAAAAGCCGATTTTTCGAAAAGTGTTTCCTTAAAGTTAAATGGAACTTTCAATACATATAACATTGCATTTCAAGATAAACCTTGGAATTTGCCAAACATAAAAATCAATGCAACTTTCGATTTTGACATTACCGAAAAATGGTATGCTGGAACAAGTTTGTTTTTCGTAGGAGAACGATTTGACAATCAAAATAATCTGGATATTTCGTCAACCTTAAATAGTACTAAAACACTTTCAAGTTATTTTGATGTGAATGCTCACGTTGGTTTTAAATATTCTGAAAGATTTACAGGTTTTTTAAGGTTGAATAATATTGCCAATCAGCAATATCAAAAATGGTTAAATTTTCCAGTTCAAGGATTTCAAGTTTTACTTGGAGCCAATTATAAATTTGATTTCAATTAACCACAAAGAACACGAGGATTTCAAGAGGCACACAAAGTTTTAGTTGCGATTTGAATTTAAATAATATTTTTTGTGAACTTTGTGAAAAACTTTGTGCTCTTAGTGGTAAAAATTATGAAACAAAAAATACACCAACAATACCAACAAATAGTCAACGATAGAGTTGATGTTTTTCAGGATATGATTGCAGCTTTGACCCAAGATTCTAAAAACGATGCAAAAGGTTCTGCTGGCGACAAACACGAAACTGCATTGTCAATGATGCACATTGAACAAGAAAAACTCAACAGAAAATTATCAGAAATTTTAGCCCAAAAAACTATTTTAGATAAAATTGATGCCAATCAGAAATCTTCAAAAGTTGCTTTAGGAAGTTTGGTCAAAACTAATAATTTGACTGTTTATGTAAGTGTTGCTTTACCAAAAATAACAATTGACAATCAAAATATTTTTGCAATATCGCCACAATCTCCACTTGGATTGAAACTTTTGGGAAACGAAGTTGGGTTTGAATTTGAGATAAATGGAAAGGAATACTTAATTTTAGAAGTGAATTAACTATTTGACTTACATTTTTAAACAAAAAATATATTTTTAGTTACAAATCACAATCAAAAACAAATTTTTGGTTTTAATTAAACTCAATTGTATTCATATTTGCAACA
>JAYTMQ010000154.1:0-4496 GCA_043728355.1 Bacteroidota bacterium | reverse complement strand
AATAATCAACAATTGTTCATAAAACCTAGGTTTTTTCTAAATCACAATCAAGAGTTGTTAATAACTATGTTTTTTTTAATATAGCTGAATAGTTACGATTAATTAAACAATAACAAACAACAAAAAAAAATGAAAAACTTACTTTTTACAGTTATTATTGCCTCAACACTATTTTCGTGCAAAAACAAACCAGAAACCGAAACACCAAAGATTTTATTTGAAGAAGTTTCAGGCTATTCTTTTGACTATCAGCCAACACTAGATTCTATCGATTATGGACAAGAAATGCTAAATAAAATGAATCTAATATCAGAAAACATTGCGGAACAAAAAGGCGATTCGACTTATGTTGCCTATAAGGACGCTGACAAAATCGATCAAAAAAAACCTGAAACAAAACAAAAAGCAGTGATGGTAATTTCGACTGATTCTATTTTTCAGAAAATGCTTTCTAACACAGAATCTACAATGTTTAAAAACAATTCTAAAACAAAAATCGATTTCAAAAAAGAGTTTATAGTTTTAGTTAGCGACCAACCATCGCAGGTTTGTCAATGCTTTACATCAACTTCATTAATCGATTTGTATATTAAAAACGAAACACTTTTTGGAAACATTTCTCAGTTTAGCACAAGTACAGAGTTTGGAACAACCAGTTGGCAAGTAAAAATATTCAAATTCAAAAAAGATAAACTCAAAAACGTACAGTTGCTTTATAATAATGAACAACTTGATTTTAAATTATAAAACTATGAAAAAATTACTCAAAATCCTCTTATTATTATTAACAGTAAACTCTTTCGGACAACAAAAATCTTTAGAATATCAAGACGAAAATTTGCAAAAATGCGATGAGAAACTTGCCTATTTCAAAATCACAAAAACAACATTTAAAGACGGAATTAGTTCGGAAGAAAAATTTGATTTGAAAGAAAAACAAATTATTCACGTCAAAAATTTTAAAAAAAAAATCAAGCAAGGAAAATTTATTTATTATGAAGATGGAAAGATTTCTAGTGAAGTAAATTTCGAAAATGATTTGCTAATTGGTGATTTAAAAATTTACAATAAAGAAGGAAAATTAGAACGAACTTTAAATTATGATACTGCTAGAGCATATATTGGTGGAGGAAAAATGTCTGGAGATGTTACATATATCGACGAAAGTGAAATTAACGAAAAAGATAAATCACAAATAATATCAGATACTTTCAAATCATTAAATGAATACATTCAAAAATCGATTTATATAAATGAATTTCAATCCGAATCAGGCATAAAATTTAAAGATTTTGTAGATATATCAATTACTGTAAATGGTGTTATTGACGATATTTCATTTTTTTCAACACAAAATACGAAATCAGAAATCAACAATTTTCAACTCGAAATTTTGAGAGTTTTGCTTAATGATTTAAAATTTAAACCCGCAACCAAAAATGGATTGGATGCAAATTGTGTTGTAAGATTACCAGTTGTTTTTATTATTGACGAAGAAGAATAATTTTTTATGAATTTGTAAAAATCCCAATCTTTAAAAATTTTTAGATTTGGATTTTTGATAATTAATCTTTTGCGATAATCACAAATATTAAAATCAAAATTATTATTTATCGCCAAACAGGTTGCTAAAAACACAATATGTTTGTCAAGAATTTAAAATGAAATAAACTAAATTATGGAAAATTTATCAAGACGAAATTTTATCAAAAACACATCAACTGGCTTGATTTCAGTTATGTTACTAAATCCTTTTGGAAAATTATTTGCATCAGACAAAATCGAAAAATTGCCAACTTGGAACGAACTAATAGATTATGCTCGATGGTGTCCGACTGTACATAATTTGCAACCGCATTTAGTAAAAATAATTTCCGAGACTGAAGCCGAGTTGCATTACAACCCAACAAGATTAATTCCGGTTGGCGATCCAAAATCTATTTTTGCAACTGTTGCAATGGGTATATTTATTGAAAACCTATCTATTGCAAGTGCTGTTTACAATAAGAAAATTATAGTTCAAGAAATTTTCGCACCAATAGAGGTAAATTCAAAATCAAATACCTTATTTGCAAAATTAAAAATGATTAATTCCGATGTAAATGACCCAATAAGTAGAGAATTAATTTTGGAAAGAAAAACATCTAGGCTGCATTACGACGGAAACAAAATTTCTGAAAGCACACTGACTAAATTAAAAAATCAAACAGAAGCCTTTGGTCACGAATTTTTTTCAACTTCGAACGAAGAAGACATTGATTTACTTATTAAAATGAATCAAGAAACGCTTTTTGAGGATTTAGAATCAGCGCCAATGCGAGACGAACTCGATGAATTATTTAGATATAGTAAAGAGGAAGCCGAAACAAAAAAAGATGGTCTTTGGGCAAAATGTATGGGTTTTTCTGGATCGTTAATGAAATCGGTTTTTAAAAACCACGAAAAATGGACTAAAGGTCTTCGTAGAAATTTATTATCTAATAATTACAAAAATTCTTTCAAAGGTACAAGAACAGTTTGCTGGTTTGGTGGCGATTTCGAAAACACAAACGATTGGTTACAATCAGGAAGAATGTTTGCCAGAACATGGCTTTTATTGTCTCAAGATAATGCTTATTTACAACCATTTGGGTCATTAATTACTAATGAAAAAGCTTACAAAAGCCTCAACGAAAAGTTTGCACAACCAAGTAATAACAAAAAATTATGGATGATTTTTAGGGCTGGTTATAGCAACACACCATCTAAAAGTTTTAGGTTAAGTACAAGTGAAATAATTTTTAAATAATAAAAAAATGAAACATTATACAACATTATTTTATGCCTCGATAATTAATTTGCTTACCAAATTATTAATGAGTTCAAAACATACATTGCCTTTGAGATACTTAAAAGGATTTAATAAACTTCGGCATTATAACGCGGCTGTCAAAGCCTATTCTGAATTTATAAAAGCCAGAAACAATGTTCCTGCTTATAAAGATTTCCTAATTTCAAAAAAATTTTCCAAACCAACGTTCAACGGATTTTTCCCAAACATAAATGAAATTCCAGAAACGGATAAAGAAAATTATGTCAAAATTTATTCTATGGACGAAAGATGTGTTAATGGAAAAACACCAACAATTGGCGTTGTGATCGATGAATCGTCTGGAAGTAGCGGAACAGCGACTAATTGGGCTCGTGGTAAAAAAGAACGAGCAATGAACGCAAAAATTATTCAGTTTGGAATGCAAAAATTATTGGGTAAAGAACCTCTTTTTATTATCAATGCATTTGCACTTGGTCCTTGGGCAACAGGTGTAAATATTACGATGAGTTGTGTTGAAATTTCAAAATTAAAATCGATTGGACCAGATAAAACAAAAATTGAAAACACATTAAAACAATTTGGAAAAAATCATAAATATGTAATTATGGGTTATCCTCCTTTTTTAAAAATGTTAGTCGATAACTCTGAAATAGATTGGAAATCATACGATGTAAGTTTTATTTTTGGAGGCGAATCAATGTCTGAAGGAATGCGGAATTATTTAGTTGAAAAAGGGATAAAAAAAATATTCAGTTCACTTGGAGCTTCGGATATTGAATTGAATATATCGGCAGAAAACGAATTTACAGTTAGTCTAAGAAAATTACTAAACACTAATACTAAATTTCGGGATAGAATTCTTAAATATTCTGGTGCTTTACCGATGATATTTCAATACAATCCATCAGATTTTCTGATAGAAACTTCAGAAAATGGTGAATTAATAATTACAGTTTGCAGACCCGATTATATTGCTCCAAAAATCAGATACAACATTCATGACAAGGCACAAATAATGCAAGTAGATGCAGTTTTTAATGTTCTAGAAGAATTAAATATTGATAAAAATTTGATTGTAAAACCCCAAACCGATTTGCCTATTTTATTTCACTATGGTCGGGCAGACATGACAGTTTCATTTTTTGGAGCAAACATAAACCCAACAGATTTACAAGAAACAATTTATAGTTTCCCCGAATTTGTTAAAACTACAAACTCATTTTGCATGAAGGTAAATGAAGATTTAGATGGGAATAAACAACTCGAAGTCTTCATTGAAATAAATCAGTTTATAAATCAAAACGAATTCAAATCTAAAGATTTTTCGGTTTCCTTTTTTCAAAAATTAGCTACAATTAATCAAGATTTTAGGGAAGCCCAAAAAATGTTAATAAACAAAAATCAAACTGTTTTAACTTTTCATGAAATAGGCGAAGGTCCGTTTTCTAATAGTGATATTAGGATAAAAACAAAATACATTTGTTAAAATAAAAGGTTCTACTCTCAATTGTGTGGGTTTTATCAAATAGTTTTTTTTATTAAACAAAAGTTGACAAAAAATTAATCATTAAGAAATTAAGGTTCATTAAGTTTTTAAATGACTTAATGAACCTTAATTTCTTAATGGTTCAAAACTTAAAATTTAATTTTAAATTTTAAAACCCACACAATACGTGGTAGAACC
>JAYTMQ010000153.1:0-4598 GCA_043728355.1 Bacteroidota bacterium | reverse complement strand
CCTAGCATTTTGAGTATTTAATTCGGCTTTGTCGTCTTCTAATTCAAACAGTAATTGATTATTTACGATGGTTTGTCCAACTACAACATTAATTTTTTTGAGAATGCCGCTTACAGTCGAAAAAACGGTATATTGATTTTCTGATTTAATAATACCAGAAGCATATACGCTTTCGGTCACATTACCAATTGTGGGTTTGGTATGCTCGAGTTTGTCTTTGCATGAAATGAAGAGTAAGAATGAAATTATTATTATTTTTTTCATAAATTTAAATAATTACAATTTAAACCATTAAGAAATTAAGTTTCATTAAGAATTACCATAAATTTTATTTCACAAAACTATCTTTAACCATTTGATTATAAACAACTTTTGCGATATCAGAAGTCATTTTTTCAACACCTTTTGGGTCGGTAGTTTCGGTTAATGCTGTCCAAATAATTTTATTTTCTTTGATAGAATATACATTGGTTTCTATTGTATAAACCTTGGTTGTAACATAATATTCTGGATTGTTATAAGACATTTGACTGTCATAAAAATAATTGTTGAAATCGCGGTAGTTGTTTGGATATCTGTTAAAATTATCTCTTTGTGAAATTTGTTCTTTCTCGACATCGATTAATTGCATTGTAACTGCGCCATCAAAACCATCTTTTTTTATTTTGGCTCTTATTGCCTCGATATTTTCTTTGTTGAAACTAGATTTAAGATAATCATAAGACGGAATTCCTTTTCCATCAAGATATTCAACCATTTTGTCTTCGGCTTTTCGGTTGCTAGTTTCGGTTTTAAATCTTGCCATTACAAGTACTTTTTTAAGTATATTGATTTTGATTTCTTTGTTTGGTTCACTCCAAGTGCTCACGATTTTGGTTGATGAACAGGAAAGTAACATTAATAACATTGGAATAAATAGCTTTTTCATAGATATATTTTTAAAAATTTTAGAGATGAAATTAAAAATATAAATTTCATAATATTATTAATTTATCAATTACAAAATTTTTTATTAAAGTTGTAAAATTCCCATACTTATACTATGAATTTTACAATAAATATATTTAGTAGTATAACAACTTTAAATATTAAATGTTAAAACTTTGAATTAAAGAATTAAATTATAATCTGATGAAAAAAAACCAAATTAAACCTGTAAAAACAGATAGTATGTTGTATGTAAAAACCAATGAGGATTTCAATAATGAAAAACCAAATCCTTTAGATCCAACGCAAATAAAAGTGCATCCGATTGAAGATGATGAAGAAATAAAACCAATTATAAAATCGATTAAAAATTCAAAATCATGAACTGGATTATAGTAAGTATTGTGATCACCTTTGGAATATTATTAATCATTTTTACAATTATTCGCAACCAAAAAGATAAAAAAGATTTTGAACAAAAAATGAATAACAATTATCCAAAACAAATTGATCAAAAAAGTGAAATTGATTACGATGGATTATAAATTTTGTAAATAAATGAAACAAACAAGCGACAAATTGTTTACATTGAACAAAATACAACTCATAAAAAGTGGTAAACCTTATTTTGATTTATTATTAAAACTAATATCAAATTCTACTGAAAGCATCCACATTCAAACGTATATTTTTAATGATGACGAAACAGGTATATCAATTGTAAATGCACTAAAAATTGCTGCTTTCAAAAAAGTCAAAATTTACTTGTTGGTTGATGGTTATGCATCTAAAGATTTATCCGAAAAATTTATCGAAAACTTAAAAAAAGAAAATATAGAATTTCGATTTTTTAATCCTTTATTCAAAAATAATAATTTTTATTTCGGACGAAGATTGCATCACAAAATGATTGTTGTCGATGCTATATATGCGGTTGTTGGTGGAATGAATATTGCTGATAGATACAATGATTGCCAAGAAATAAAGGCTTGGCTGGATTTTGCAGTGTTTCTTGAAGGTCCAATTGCTAATGAACTTACTATTTTATGCTGGAAAACTTGGAACGGATTTATAATGAATAAAACTATTTATGCAGTAAAAAACATTCTATTTGAATTCAAGGAAAATGAAATTTCATTATGCAGAATTAGGCGCAACGATTGGGTTAGATCTAAAAATGAAATATCGACAACTTACAAACAAATTTTAGAAACAGCCGAGAAAGAAATTACAATAATTTGCAGTTATTTTATTCCTGGAAGTAAAGCCAAAAAATTATTGAAATTTGCAATAAATAGAGGTGTAAAAGTCAGACTTATTCTAGCCAGCCAATCGGATGTGAAAATTGCAAAATCGGCAGAACGATGGATGTATGATTGGTTACTAAGGAAAAATGTTGAAATATATGAATACCAACCGACTGTTTTACATGCAAAAATGTGTGTTGTCGATGAAAAATTTGTTACTATTGGTTCATACAACATCAACAATATAAGTGCTTATGCAAGTATTGAATTGAATATTGATATTGATAATTCAAATTTCGCAAAACAAGTTACGCAAACTTTAAATACTATTATCAAAGAAGATTGCATTCAAATAACCAACGAAGTTCATTTCAAAACCAATACTATTTTCAAGCAATTATACCATTGGCTGAGTTACAGAATTTTCAGAGTTGTATTTTTTATGTTTACTTTTTATTTTAAAAAACAAGAGTAAATTTAATGGCAAATTCAATTTCAAAAAATCAATTTCAATTGCCTTTCATTCTTTCGAATAATGATTCAAATGTTTTTTCATTCCAACCTTTAAATCTGCCACGTTGCACGACCAGAGTGTTATCATAATTTTGATGAAGAAAATAATGAAAAACAAATTTTCCTTTTGGGTTTTCCCAACCTTTCATTTGTCCGAATCGTAAATCGTTAAAAACTAGCGTATCATTCCATTTTTCGATGGTATAAAAATTTTGCGAAAAGCGTTTTAGTTTGTATAATGGTTCTCTTTTTTCTATTGATTCTAATAGGTTTTCATTTCTAGCAAAATAAGTAAAATTGATTGTTTTTTTAGTATCAAAAATTGATTTATAACCTACATAAAAGCCATTGTTATTTCCTGCAACAACATACCATAAACTATTTTGCAAAGGTGCTGGCGTTGTTAAATATTGAGAATAATTAATATTTTGCTGTTGCAATTCTTGTTTGACATCATTATCAATTTTAATTTTTATGCCAATACATATCAATAAATAAATTCCAGTGAAACCAAGTCCAAGTTTCCAGATTTTTCTTCGATAAATTGTATTTTTTCTAAAATAAATAAATGCCAAACAAGCAAAACCAGTCCAAATAGAAAATAATGGATCAGCCACATAAATCATATTAAACGAAAACCGCTTGTGACTAAAAGGTTCCAACCAACCCACACCATAATTATTGAATGCGTCTAAAAAAATATGTATAAAAATAACGCTACCAAAAAATAACATCCAATGTTTTAGACTAATGTTGTGTGGTCTGTGCCAACGTTCTGCGAGTAAGGCAAATAGCGGCGTGATAATAATACAAAACAAAAAAGAATGAGCAAATCCGCGGTGTGCCAATAAGTTGGATGAAGTATCCATCCAAAAAGAAGCCACAAAATCGATATCAGGAATACTTTGTGCCAATGCGCCCCACAACATTGCTTTTTTGCCGAGTGTTTTGCCCGCAAATGCTTCGCCCATACAGGCTCCAAGTGCTATGTGTGTTAGTGAATCCATAAATTTGATTTTTGATTGTAGATTAACGAATGTTGATTTCAGATTTGAAAGCGAAATAGATCAACTAACTTTTATTTGTTCCTAAAAATCAACAATCGTTAATCTAAAATCTACATTCATAAATCTTTTAGTTCTTTCAATAAATCTTCTAAATCTAATGCTGCCGAAAACATTACAATTGTGCCATCTTCGTTATAAAGCCATTCTTCTTTTGGTCTGTCCCAATACAATTCGACACCATTATTGTCTGGATCATTCAAATATAACGCTTGTGAAACACCGTGTTCCGCAGCACCAGAAAATGGATAATTGGCTTTAAGAATTCTACTATAAATAGTTGCTAAATCTTTTCGGGTTGGATATAAAATTGCAGTGTGAAACAATCCAACACCTTTTTCGTGCGATAAAGGAAAATTTTTGCTGTACCAAGTGTTGAGTCCAATATGATGATGGTAACCACCAGCAGAAATAAATGCGGCATCTTCGCCAAACATTGTCGTAATTTCGAAACCAAGTAAATCGCAGTAAAATTCTATTGAACGTTGCAAATTTGACACTTTCAGGTGTATGTGACCGATGCGAGTTTGGGTTGGGATTTTATAATTTGTCTTCATTTTTTATAAATTTTTCTGGTTTGTGGTAATAATGCAACAATAATCATTGATATGGAAAATAACATATAAAATGTTTGCAACCAACCAACGCCTTGAATAAAAATAGTCTCAACTTGAATCCAAATAATCAATGCAAAAGCAATATAAATACTGAATGTCCATGCCCAATGCATATCTGAAAATAGATTAAATCGTTCGGCAAATTTGGAAATTGGCTTTTTAATTAATGCAAAAACAATAAAAATAGGAAAAACACCTAAAACCAAAAATAAAATAATGCCAGGAATTAA
>JAYTMQ010000152.1:0-15484 GCA_043728355.1 Bacteroidota bacterium | reverse complement strand
ATGGTGGCTTCAAATTTAAAATAGTTTTGTATTCAAAATAGGCTTTGTGTTAGGGATATAAGGGTAAATCCTTTTTTCTAAATTGTCACGGGTTTAAACCCGTGGCAATTGAGAAAAAAGATTGGAATGAAAGCCCGACCCGATTTTTCTTCGGGGAACACCCAAAAAATTTAAAAATAATTTAAAATAATTTTTTCAGTGTTTACTGCTACTAAAGCCTGAAATCTAATTTCTAATTTCTAAAGTTTAATAGTGCCTCACAACCTTTTACAACTTTTTGCACTCTATATATAAAACTAACCGATTGTGATAAACGAAACCTTAATTGCCGACTGCAAGAAAATGCAACGAGAAGCCCAGCGACAGTTGTATGAACTGATGGCGCCTAAATTGTATAGAACTTGCAAAAGATACCTTAAAAAAGAAGAAGAAATTGACGAAGCCTTGGCGGATACTTTTTATACGATTTTTACGAAATTAGACCAATTAAAAGAAATTGGTGCATTTGAAGCTTGGGCGCGCAAAATTGCTGCTAATAATTGCTTTGCAATGCTCAAGAAAAACACGAATTTCAATATTTATTTAGACGATGTAAAAACGCTAACTCAGCCATTTACAGACGAAGTAACCGACTTAGAAGAGGAAGATTTATTGAATTTACTTAATTTTATTCCGGCTGGTTGCAAAACAATTTTTAATTTATTTGCAATCGAAGGTTATGGTCACAAAGAAATTGCAACAATGTTGAACATTTCTGAAGGCACATCGAAATCGCAATTGAACGTTGCCAAAACCAAGCTAAAAGATTTAGTGAATAATTTGTATTACAAAAAAGCAAACTCATAATGGAAAATAAGGATATAATTTTTGAACAATTCAAGAAAGCAGCCGAAAATGTTGCACCAAAAGAATTTCCGTCAATGGAAAATGTCTGGTCACGAGTTGAAGAAAAACTCGATACGAAAGTTTTGAAAAAAGAAACCAAAACTTGGAAAAAAATTGCTGTTGCTGCTTCTATTTTGTTATGCTTTTCGATTGGTTATCAGTTTTTTAAGACTAATAATGAAATTGCGATTCCAAATAACCAAGTTGTAAATAATGATAAAAATGATGCTGTTTTAAATACAGATGTTAAAGTTGCTGATGAATATCCGAATATTTCTAATGAAGCTGAGAAAAAATTAGAAGACGTTATTCAATCAGAAAATAGTGTTGCTTATCAAGATGATCCAACTTCTAGTGGTGCAAGTCCAATGCCAGATATGATTCCGCCAACAAGCGCAATGGAAGCCAATGCGCCAGTAATTATAGAAACTGAAAAAGATTTTTCGCCTGAAAAATCCGAAGATAAAGCAACTATCGGAATGTTTAAAACTAAAATATATGAGGCTCGTGGCGTAAAATATGCTGAAGAAGTTGTAGTTAAAAAAGAAGCCAAGCAAAGTATTCCTAAAAAATTAGACCCTTTGTATGTAATTGACGGCGAAGCTGTTGCAGACAATAAAAATGCTGATGGAAAATCGAAATTAGATAAAAATAATATTGAAAACATTGAAATTTTAAAAGAACCATTGTACATTATAAATGGCATTCAATATTCTGAGGATGAACTTTTTGGCGATAATCCAACAAGTCCGTATGCACCACTTGAAAAGCAAGAAATAATAAAAACCAAAGTTTATCAAGGCGAAGAGGCCGAAGAATTGTATGGCGACAAAGGCAAAAAAGGTGTTGTTGTAATTACTACTAAATTTGGTAAACCTGTTAAGAAGTAGCATATTATGAAAAATTTAAAAAATATTTTATCCATAATTATTTTGCTAATTAGTTTTATAAGTTTTGGGCAGGAAATACCAACCGAAGACTTAAAACCAAATAAGGATATTAAATATGAAAGGTTATTAAAAGGTAGAGTTTATGGAGTTAATAATTTAAAATCAAGTGATTTGATTTTAAAACCACCGTATTATGCTGATGGAGATAAAAGATTTGACACAACACAACCTTTATTTATTGTTGATGGAATTGTTTTTGATAATGGTTCAGAAAATGGCATTTTTACACAAGGTAAAACAAGTACAAGCTCAAGATTTTTAGATTTAGAACCAAATAATATTGATTCAATTAGTATTTTAAAAGGTGAAGAAGCAATTGAAAAATATGGTGAAGAAGGAAAAAACGGTGTCATTTTAGTGACTACTAAAGAACCCGATTTAGAATTTATTCAAACTCAAAAAGATTTAATTGAGGAGCAAAAAAGAGATAATTCTGATAAAAAAATAATTAATCTTTCAGGTTTAATAATAGATTGCGAAGGAATACCTATTGCAGATGTTGAGATTAAAAATTTGAACGCAAAGAAAAATTATAAAACTGATGAATTTGGAAAATATTCTATTTCTGTTAATAAAAATGATTATTTAGTGTTTAAAAAAGAGGGTTTTTATTCTCAAAAAATAAAAATTATTAGACAAAAAACCGTTGATATTAAGTTAAAGATGATTCCAGTTTTGACTGAAATTCCAAATTCAAATGGCAATATTATTATTAAAAAACCAATAATATACTTATATCCAACCGAAAAAACGGACATAACATTACAAATCGATTATAAAGGTAAATTATTGACTACTTTTCCTAAATATGACAAAAATTGGCAAGTTACAGCCTATCCAAACGGAAAAATATTTGATAAAAAAAGCAATCGATTTTACAGTTCGCTTTTTTGGGATGGTGAAATTAATTTTCCAAATGAACATTATGATTACAAATCGGGTTTCGAGGTTTCTAAAAATAATCTAACATCTTTTTTAATCGAAAATTTAGAATTTTTAGGTTTGAACAACTTTGAAACTAATGAATTTATTCAATATTGGTTGCCAATTCTCGAAAAAAATGAAACCAATTTTATTCATTTTCGCGTTAATGAAGATTACAATTCGATTTCTAAAAATATTGTCAATCCAAAACCCGAAACTGAAATTAGAGTTTTTATGGAATTTTATAATCTGGAATACAAAACCAATTTGCCAGAACAAATTCTTGAAAAATCAACTAGAAAAGGGTTTACGCTAATAGAATTGGGCGGTGCAGATGTTTCGAATATAAAAAATTAATCAAAATTATGAAAAACTTGAAATCAATTTTCTTGCTATTTTCAATTATTATATCATTGAATTTATTCGGTCAAGAAAAAGTTGTTACTGGAATAATTAGAGACAATACAGGCGATTATATTGCTGGTGCAAGAATCAGAATAAAAGGAACAAAAACTGAAACTATATCTTCTTTTGATGGGAGTTATTCAATAAAAGTAAAAGAAGGAGAATTATTAGTTTTCTTATGGTTTAGTTGTAAGGACATTGAAATGAAAGTTGGAAATTCAAATATAATTAATATAAGGTTTCAGCAAGAAGAGTTTAAACTTTGTGATATTGGAATGTCACAATTTCTAAATAATGAAGATTTAAAAAACAATTACACTCCAAAATTCTATTCAATTAAAAAAGACAAAACAACAACATTTGACTTAGAGAATAATTTTAAGAATGATGTTAAAAATAAATCTTTAAAAATTTATATTCTCGACGAAAAATCCGAAGGAATATCTGAAAACCAATTTAATTTTCAAAATAAATACAAACTTGAATTCTTAACTTTTGATATTAAAAACCAAGAATATTTCGAAAATTACAACAATAAACTATTCAATTTTTTAGAAGATAATTATAATGATAAATGGCAAAAAGAAATCAGTAATGATGTTTTAGGATTTGAAAAATGGCAAGATTATTAACGTGGCTAAGTTAATTTATTGAAAAAAAACCGATTAGAAAATTTTCTAATCGGGTTTTTATTTATAATTGAACATTGAAAACTATTTCTCAAACTCTCTCATATTCTCTACTTTTTTATTGGCCAAGAAACCTGAAATATCTTCAAAATGTTCTACAACTCGCTTGTTGGTAAATTCATAAACTTTATGAGCCAATCCATCAAGGAAATCTCTGTCGTGAGAAACTAATATTAAAGTTCCGTCAAAATCTCGTAAAGCATCTTTAATAATATCTTTGGTTTTCATATCCAAATGATTCGAAGGTTCATCAAGAATCAAGAAATTTACTGGTTCTAAAAGCAATTTTATCATTGCCAAACGGGTTTTTTCACCACCAGAAAGTACTTTTACTTTTTTGGTAATATCATCACCGTGAAACATAAATGCTCCAAGAATATCTTTTATTTTTGTTCGAACATCACCAACTGCAATATCATCAATGGTTTCGAAAATCGTAGCATTTTCATCGAGTAATGAAGCTTGATTTTGGGCAAAATAACCAATCATTGCATTGTGACCCACTTCAACCGAACCCGAATTAATTTCGATTTGTTTCATAATGGCTTTAATCATAGTCGATTTTCCTTCACCATTCTTGCCTACAAATGCTACTTTTTCGCCACGTTCAATAACAATATTGGCGTCTTTGAAAATAATTTTTTCGCCATAAGATTTATGCAAATCTTTAACGATAACTGGATATTGACCTGAACGAATTGCTGGTGGAAATTTCAATTTCAACGCCGAATTATCTACCTCGTCAACCTGAACAATAACTAACTTTTCAAGCATTTTAACACGAGATTGAACGGCGTCAGTTTTAGAAAATGTACCTTTAAAACGATCAATAAAAGTTCTATTATCGGCAATCATTCTTTGCTGTTCGTCGTATGCTTTTTGTTGGTGCATGCGTCGATCTTTTCGCAGTTCTAAATAATGAGTATATTTGGCTTTGTAGTCATAAATACGACCCATTGTTACTTCAATCGTTCGGTTTGTAATGTTGTCAACAAATGTTTTATCGTGCGAAATAACTACGACTGCTTTGGCAGAATTTATCAAAAAATCTTCTAACCATTGAATACTTTCTATATCCATGTGGTTAGTCGGCTCATCTAGTAGAATTAAATCTGGTTTTTGCAAAAGAATTTTAGCCAACTCAATTCGCATTCTCCAACCACCAGAAAATTCCGAAGTTTGTCGGTCAAAATCTTCACGAAGGAAACCTAAACCGGTCAAAATTTTCTCTACTTCGGCTTCGTAATTGATTTCTTCGATAGCATAAAATTTTTCGGACAAGTCAGAAACTCGTTCGATTAATTTCATATATTCATCTGATTCATAATCTGTTCTGACAGTTAATTGCTCATTTATATCGTCAATTTCTTTTTTCATCGAGAAAATTTCTCCAAATGCTTTCGAAGTTTCCTCCATTACGGTTGCGCCATCGGTTGTCAATAAATGCTGGGGCAAATAGGCAACAACTGCATCTTTCGGAGCGGAAACATTTCCAGTTGATGGCTTTGCTTGACCCGAAATTATCTTTAATAAAGTCGATTTTCCTGCACCATTTTTGCCCATCAAGGCAATTTTATCGTTTTCATTGATTGCAAAAGAAACATCTGCAAAAAGTGTTGTTCCGCCAAATTGAACGGAAATATCGTTGACTGTAATCATTTTTTAAGTTTAGAAGAGTTCAAAAGTTAAGTAGTTTTAATTCTATAACTTTTTTGAAAGTGCAAAGATAGATTAATTCAAAGAATTTGGCAATTCAAAATTTAGACAATGAATTTAAAATTTAAAGCTTTAGTCTAATAAATATATTGAAACGCACAGAAACATAGAAAATAATATTGAAAAAAGAGCTTTGCTTTATATAGAATTCATAGCTATGTGAAAAATGAAATTCTTTTGTGTTCTTTTTTTATCAGATTAATCTATGACTCTATGTGTTTTATATAAATATATTATTTAGACCAAAGCCAAATTTAATTGAAAATCAATTTCAATTTTTCTTGAAATTCTAAATTTTGATTAATGCCAATATGATCTTGATTTTCTAATTCAAAAAGTGAATCATTTGGTTTTAATAATTTCTTTAATTTTAATGAATTTTCGAATGGAATTAATTGATCGTTATTGCCATGAAAAATATAAATTGGAGATTTTATTTTAACAATATTTTCATTCGTTTTGAATTCGAACTTCTTTAAAAAATCAGGAAAATAAGGAACATGATTTTTTGAAAATTCATTGAAATTATAAAATGGCGCTTGAAGAATTAATGCTTTACAATTTTGATTAGATGCTAAATAAGTTGCTAAACCAGTTCCGATTGAATAACCAATTATTATGATTTCTTGAGAATTATATCTCTTTGAAAGTTCATTATAAACTATCTGAATGTCTTTGTTTACTTGGTTTTCTGATTCGATTTCTCCTTCGCTTTTTCCGAAACCACGATAATCCAAAATAAAAAAATCGTATCCTAAATCGGTAAATATTCTAGAATTATTGCCCCAAGTATCTAGCATTCCAGCATTTCCGTGAAGATAAAAAACCAAACCTTTTGGGTTTGGTGTTTTAAACAATAATCCGTTTATTTTTTTAGAATCGAATGATGGAATATTCAATTCTTCGAAATTTTCTTTGAAATCAAATTTGTAATCGGCACTTAATTTGGTTGCATTAAAAACCATTTCAGCTTGGTTTAAATAAATATAACCAACATAAATTAAATAAATTACAACAAAAAGTGATAAAATTGTTCCAAAAAATAATTTTAAAGTTTTCATTACAAACTCATTCTAAAATCTTCAATAACCGGATTTACTTTTCCGAAATCGACCTCTTGAACAAACAATTCTACTGGAGTTGTTTTTGCCGATTTGTTGATTTGTCCATTGGTTTTCAGAACTGTTTCGATACCAATTGCTTCTATTTTTTGTTGTAATTCGGTTGCCAATTTTTCGTCGCCCGAAAATATTTTCATTAATCCCATTTTGAAAAAATTATATTTTTAAACTTTAGCTTTTACTCTTAAAATTGCTTTGTCATAAACTGGATTTGCTTTGTTTTGTTTGGCCAATTTATAATAATTTAAAGCATCTTGATATTTTCTTTCGGCTTCAAATATTTTAGCAATATTGAAATAAGAACCAGCTTTTACTGTGTTTGCTGTACTTCCTGATGCATACGAAATTGCTTTTCTGTTTGCCCAAATTGCTTCGGCTTTCATTCCTTTTTTGATATACATTAATCCTAAACTTCCATAAGCCTGTGCAAAATTTGGGTTCATTTCGATTGCAGATTTATAAAAACTTATTGCATCGTCAATATTTTTATTTTTATAAGCATTATCGCCTTGGTCGTTGTATGAATTAGCTGAATCTACATCACTATCCGAATAGGCGACTGTTGCAGCTTCTTCAAATTCTTGACTATTTCTGTCGTTTAATCCAACTTGATTTTCGGTTTTTGAAATAATTGCATTTACATCTTCAATTTCGCCATTTCCATTAATTTTAAAAATATTCCAAATATTTCCTTTTTTATTTTTTGGAATATAATAAGTTTTTGTTAAAGTTTGTCCTACATAAACAAAAACTTTTGCATCACTGTTCGACAAAGACATTGTATTTGGGTTTTCTTTATTTGTATAATCGTGAACAAAATAATAATAAGTTTCTCCAAACTTTTTATTATCAATTGTTATAGTTTCAGGTCCATAACTGTCTGTATCGTCTACATCTAGATTGGATTTATCGCCAGTTTTTGAACTAAAAAAAATATGATTGTTCGGAAAAACTAAATGCGAATCTAAATCTTCTGGATTGCTTCCCCAATTAAGCACAATTCTCATTCCATCGAGATTATCCATCACTGGACTCAACGCATAGGTCAATCCGTTGCAAGGACATTTTACGACTAATGTCGAATAGCCTTCTTTTTTTATAATCAAAATTGTGGTTTGATCGTCAGAAAATGAATTGTTTAAAGTCACTTTTCCTTGAGCATTGGTATAACTTTTTGAAGTTGTTTCTCCATTTCGTTGAATTAAAACTTCGGCATTATCAATTTTTTTATCTTTCTCTACTGCTGATAAAACCTGAATTGAAATACTTTGTGAATAAAAATTTAACGTATATAGAAATGCAAGTAAAATGGTAATTCTTTTCATAAAATTTGTGTTTTTTTTAATTAAGTTATATTTTAAAATTTTTCATACTATTCAACTTCTTCTGAAACATCTTCTTCCTCGTCAAATTCGAAAAAGATTGGTTCAATCATTATTTTTTCTGCAAGAACTTCAACTCGTTCTGTGATTGTGTTACAAAAAAATATTTTTTGAGTTTTTTCTATGCTACTGCACAATCTTTGAATTACGGCATCAAATCGATTTTTGAAAAGCAATTCCGAATCGTCAACAATAAACATTTTTACAGTATTAATATTGAATCCAGCGGATGAAAACAAAGCATTTATTCGGTTTGGTGTTCCAATCAAAATATCCAATCCAAGTGAAATTATGTTTTTGTCGTAATCAATATCACCTTTGTCATGCACGCCAAGAATACTCAAATCGTGATAAGTTCCATATTTCAGAAATAATTCTTCCATTTCGAGTACTTTTTCTTTATTTTCGACCAATATCAAAACTCGAGTACTTTCGTCCTTAGATTTTTCGAGTTTTTGAATCACATTTATGACAATTGTTGTTGTTTTTCCTGTTCCAAAATCAGATTGAACAACAGCATCGGCACCACTTTTTATGGTCGAGAAAGTTTCTTGTTGCATTTCATTGGCTTTTGTCAATCCGTTTTCGATTAAAGCTTTTTGAAGATTTTCGTTTATTTTTTTTAATTGCATAATTGACACAGAGATTCACAAAGTAAAATAAGATTCACAGAGTTTATTTATTATATTTATTCACTTGTAATGACTTTTTTTATTTCGACGCAAACATCTTAACATCTAGTTCAGAAATTTCGTTTGAACCTAGAATTATCAATCTTTCGATAACATTTCTAAGTTCACGAATGTTTCCTGTCCAATCGTATTCTTGTAATAATTTTATGGCTTCGCCTGAAAATAATTTTATAGCATTGCCTTGTTCTGTTGCGATTTTGTCTGAAAAATGTTCGATTAATAAAGGAATATCTTCTCGACGATCGTTCAAAGCTGGAACTTTTATTAAAATCACTGCCAATCTGTGGTACAAATCTTCACGAAAACGACCTTCGGAAATTTCAAGTTTTAAATCTTTATTGGTTGCTGCGATAACCCTAACATTGACTTTTATGTCTTTGTCAGCTCCAACTCTCTGGATTAAATTTTCTTGTAATGCACGCAAAACTTTGGCTTGTGCTGGCAAACTCATATCGCCAATTTCGTCAAGAAAAATGGTTCCGCCATCGGCCGATTCGAATTTTCCAGCTCGATCTTTTATGGCTGATGTAAATGCGCCTTTTAAGTGTCCAAATAATTCACTTTCAATAAGTTCACTCGGAATTGCAGCACAATTGACTTCGATTAATGGAAAATTGGCTCTTTCGCTTTTTTCGTGTAATTGATGGGCTACAAGTTCTTTTCCAGTCCCATTTGGTCCAGTAATTAAAACTCTGGCTCCAGTTAAAGCAACTTTGTCAACCATTAATTTTATGTGGTTGATGGCTTCGCTTTCGCCAATCATTTCGTAATTTTTGTTGACTTTTTTCTTTAGAATTTTATTTTCTACGATGAGTTGTTTTTTATCTAAAGCGTTTCTAACTGTGTTTAACAATCGGTTTAAATCTGGTGGTTTCGATATGTAATCGAATGCACCCAATTTCATTGAATGAATTGCGGTTTCCATATCGCCGTGACCAGAAATCATAACCATCGGAATTTCAGGTTTGATTTTTTTAACGGCTTCTAACAATTCGATTCCGTCCATTTTTGGCATTTTGATATCGCACAAAACTAGGTCGTAATCTTGATTTTTGATTTTTTCTAAGCCTTGCAAACCGTCTTCGGCGTCTTCGACTTGATAGGTTACGCTTTCTTCTGAAAGTATTTTGGTAAGTACACGACGGATTGCGGCTTCGTCTTCGATAATTAGAATTTTGCTCATATAATATAATGACTGAGTTTTAATTTTGCTAAGGTAATAAGTTTTTAGTTTTTTAAAAGCCTAAACATTCCAAAAATTCAAAAAAACAAAGTCAAATAACCCCGATGTTAGGGAAAATCCTTTTTAATTTTCAATTGCCACGGGTTTAAACCCGTGGCAATTGAAAATTAAAAAGATTGGAAAGACAGCGGGAATTTCCATTACTGAAAATGATAAATCATTCGTTCCTTACTACTTTAACCATCTATAAAGTTCTTTCCAAGTTGGTTTTTTGCCGTACATTAAGATTCCGACTCTATAAATTTTGGCTGCAAACCAAACTACGCAAAAGAAGGTTCCGAACAAAATTGATACCGAAATTAGGACTTGCCACCAAGGCACGCCAAACGGAATGCGCATCATCATGACGATTGGCGATGTGAGAGGAACGAACGAAAAAATGGTTGCTATTGTGCCGTGAGGATCATTGATTACGGTAAAAAAACCGATGTAAACGCCCAAAACTAAAGGCATAACGATTGGTAAAAGGAATTGTTGTGAATCAGTTTCGGAATCGACTGCAGCTCCAATTGCGGCGTAAAATGAGCTGTAAAGGAAGTAGCCACCGATAAAATAAACGATAAAACTGATGAAAATAGTTGCTATTGGCAAATGCCACAATTCGGCAAGGTACATTTTGGCATTTAAGGCAAATTCAGATTGGGCTGATTGCATTAATTCTGGAGGAATTTTGCTAGTTGGTGTTGCATTTATTCCGAAAAATGCCGATGCGATGAACATTAAAACCAATCCGAGAATTGCCCAAATAAAAAATTGTAGAATTCCTGCTAACGATGTTCCAATGATTTTGCCCATCATTAACTGGAATGGTTTGACAGATGAGACGATTATTTCGATAATTCGATTGGTTTTTTCTTCGATTACGCTTCGCATGACCATATTTCCATAAATAATTATAAACATCATTATTAAATATCCGAATGCGCCACCAAGTACAATTTTTATTTCGTTCAACCCTTTTAAAGTAGCTTCGCCATTGGATTTTATTAGAGAAATATTGACTTTGGATTGTGCTTTTTGAATGGCAATTGTATCGAGTTTGGCAGTTTCGAAATTGGTTTTGGTTATTTTATTTTCAATAATTTCTTGTAAATCTGAAATTTGCGAAATGCTAGGACTGTCGTTGGAAATGTATTGAATTTTGGTTTCTAAAGTTTTATTTTCGTTTGAATTTGGAATGAAAAGTAACCCTTCGTAGCTTTCATTTACAATACTGTCTTTAAGAATTTTTATATCTATTGATGATAAATCGATGTATTTGAATTCTGAATTTGACTTAAATTCTTTAACAAAAATATGACTTTCGTCGTGAATTGCTATGGTTTTTTGATCAGCTTTCATTGAAGATAAATAAGCTACAAATCCTGCGATTGCAACAAAAATTAATGGGCTTAAAAAAGTCATAACAATAAATGATTTATTACGGACTTTGGCAATGAATTCTCGTTTTATGATGAGTTTTAATATTTTCATTTTAGATTTTGACTATTTTACGGTTTGAATAAAAATATCATTTACGCTTGGAATTTTTTCGATAAAATGTGTAACTTCTCCCCTATTTGTCAATAAATTCAATAATTCGTTTGGAGAAGAATTTCCGATTTGTATTTCGAGTTTTAATTCGTTGTTTAAGGATTTGAAATTGGTTTTTGAAACTTTAAATTTTTGAGATAATTCGGATATTAAACTTTCAAATTTGTCTCCCTGAGCGCAGTCGAAGGGTAAAATTCCAATTTCATAAGCATTCGTTCGAAATTGTTTTTTGATGTCGATTAATTTTCCGTCCAATAATTTATTGGATTTGTGAATTAATGCTATTTCGTCACACAATTCTTCAACGCTTTCCATTCGGTGAGTCGAGAAAATTATGGTGGCTCCTTTTTGTTTTAATTCAAGAATTTCATCTTTAATTAAATTGGCATTTACTGGATCGAATCCTGAGAAAGGTTCGTCGAAAATCAAGAGTTTTGGTTGGTGCAAAACACAAACTACAAACTGAATTTTTTGTGCCATTCCTTTCGAAAGTTCTTCGATTTTTTTGTTCCACCAACCTTGAATTTCGAGTTTATCGAACCAATAATCAAGTTGTTTTTTGGCTTCATTTTTTGATAATCCTTTTAGCTGTGCTAAATACAAACATTGTTCACCGACTTTCATCGATTTGTACAAACCACGTTCTTCGGGCATATAACCTATTTGTTGCACGTGTTTAGGTTGCAAAATTTCGCCATCAAGAAAAACTTGACCGCTATCGGGCATTGTTATTTGGTTGATAATTCGGATTAATGATGTTTTTCCTGCTCCGTTTGGTCCTAAAAGTCCATAAATACTTCCTTTTTGGACCGATAAAGAAACTTGGTTGAGCGCAGTATAATTGCCATATTGCTTGAAAACATTTTTGACTTCGAGAATTGGATTCATTCTGAAAAAATTGATTTTGGTAAAAGTAAATATTTTTGAAACATATAAGAAATATAAGTTCAACTAAGTTATATTAGATCATAATTAAAACAAGATGTTACAAAAAACCCACCTCTATTTTCATAAAGATGGGAAAAAAGAATAGATTTTAGATCTATTCAAAAAAAAATTATAATTTAAAATAATCAATATTTGAGACAATTACTTCATTATCAATATTTAAAAAATCATCCCAATCGTCAGTTAATAATGGTATTTCTAAATATTTTGCTGTTGCTAATATTATTGCGTCTGGTAATTTTATTTTTCTGATTTTATTTTTTCTAATTGAAATTGCAATCTCAGAAATAATTTTATTTACCTCAACAATTTCAATACTTTTGAATAATTCGTCAATTAATATTTTTTGATTTTCGTGTTTAAAATCAAACCCATATACCTCGATATAAGTTATGATTGATGCATAAAAAGAATCGAACGAACTTACAAATCTATCAATATCAATAAGTTGTTTGGAAGCAAAAATGATTACATTGGTATCTAAAAGGATTTTATTCCCAATCATCTCTCAATTTTTTTTGCCATAAAACTGGATTTTCGATTGATTCAAACATTTTTTCAGCTTTCATTTTATTCAAAGTAATGAGAAGTTTTTCTTTTTTTGACATTTCTTTTTTAGATTCATCAAAAAACATAATTATTCTTACGTTTTCATTATCAAATTCTTGATATTGTTTTGGAATAATTATTTTTCCTTTTTCGATTTTGCCTGAAAATTCAACTGCATTCATAATTTTGACATTAAAATAAATTCAAATTTAATGAAATATATTCAATATTTACGAAAACATATCTTTTACTTTTTCAAAGAAAGATTTGTCGGTTTTTTCGGGTTGTGGATTGAAATTTTCTTGAGTTAAATTATTTTCAAAGAATATTCTTTGCTCTTTGTTCAAATGTTTAGGTGTCCAAACATTCACGTGAACTAATAAATCGCCATTTCCATATCCGTTTATTGATGGAATTCCTTTTCCTTTTAATCTCAAAATTTTTCCAGACTGAATGCCTTCTTCAAGTTTGATTCTCACTTTTCCATTTACGGCTTCGATGTCTTTCGAAATTCCAAGAACGGCTTCTGGCAAACTAATATATAAATCATAATGTAGATTTTCACCTTCTCGTTTTAGAAATTCGTGTTCTGCTTCTTCGATCGCAACAATCAAATCACCGGGAATTCCGTTACCTGGTGCATCGTTTCCTTTGTTAGAAACTTTTAGTTGCATACCGTCAACAACTCCAGCTGGAATTTTTATAGATACCGTTTCGTCTTCAACAATCATTCCTTGCGCATCTGCTTCGGCTGGGCGTTTGTCAATCATTTGACCAGAGCCACCACAAGTCGGACAAGTCGATGCCGATTGCATTCTGCCAAGAATTGTGTTGGTTACACGCATAACTTGACCTTGACCATTGCAAGTTGTACAAGTTTTGTAAGTGACACCTTGTGCTTGTACTTTACGTTTTACTTTGACTTTTTTCTCGACACCATTTGCGATTTCTTCTAATGTTAGTTTCACTCTGATTTTGAGACTACTACCTTTAACGCGACGTTGACCACCGCCTCCGCCGCCAAATCCACCAAAACTTCCGCCGCCACCAAAAATGTCTCCAAACTGGCTAAAAATGTCATCCATATTCATACCTCCACCGCCATAACCACGACCGCCACCTCCACCATTATCAAATGCTTGGTGACCAAAACGGTCGTATTGTGCTTTTTTCTGTGGATCACTTAAAACTTCATAGGCTTCGGCAGCAGTTTTAAAACTTTCTTCCGCAGCAGCATTTCCAGGGTTTTTGTCAGGGTGAAACTCTATGGCTTTCTTGCGATAGGCTTTTTTAATTTCGGCTTCTGTTGAACTTTTAGAAACACCTAATATATCGTAAAAATCTTTTTTCATTTTGTTTATGATAATAAAATTAGACGAGTCTGAAACTCGTCTCTACGTTGGTCATTACATTCCGATTACAACTTTTGGAAAACGGATAATTTTGTCTCCTAATTTGTATCCTTTTTCAATTACATCAACAATTTTTCCTTTTAAATTTGGGCTTGGTGATGGAATTTGTGTAATTGCTTCGGCGAAATCGGCATTAAAAATATCGCCAATTTTTATTTCAACTTCTTCTAAGCCTTTTGAAAATAAAGTCGATTTTAGTTTTTCGTAAATCAATTCAACGCCAACTATCAAAACATTGTCATCGGTTTTTTTGATTTCGGTTAATGCTCTGTCAAAATCGTCAACAACTGGCAAAATGGCTTGTAAAACTTCTTGATTGGCAGTTTTAAAAGATTCGATTCTTTCTTTGGTTGTACGTCTTTTGTAATTTTCGAATTCAGCAAAAAGACGAACATATTTATCTTTTTCTGATACTAAATCTTGAGTCAATTGCTCTTCGATAGATAAAATTGGAGCATCTTCAAGAATAAGTTGTTCGCCGTTAGCATTGTTTTCTAAAGTAACATCGTCTAATTCTTGATCTAATTCTGTATTTTCGGTTGTCATTTTTGTTTTATCTTTTTTATTTGGAAATAAATTCTTGAACATTTTAATTTTATAAAAATATAGCAAAATTGTTGCCACAAGTTTAAATTGTGTCAAAATGGCATATTTTAAATAAAAGAGACTATAATAAAGAAAATAGAATTATCAGTTTTTCAAAATATCCTCCAAAGCACTATCAATATCAGAAAATTTAAATTTAAAACCTTCTTGAATTGCTTTTTTGGAAGATATATTTTTATTAGTAAAAAGTAATTCGCACATATCGCCAAGAATCAATTGCATTATAAATCTTGGCATATTTGGCATAAACAATGGTTTTTTGAGAATTCTGGCTATAGTTTTTGTTAGTTTTTGATCTGAAACTGTTTCGGGTGCAACCGCGTTATAAACTCCTTCGGAATTGTTTTTGAGTAAGAAAAAATATAAATGCACCACATCATATATATGTATCCAAGATTGAATTTGTTTTCCGGAGCCAAAACTTGAACC
>JAYTMQ010000151.1:0-18750 GCA_043728355.1 Bacteroidota bacterium | reverse complement strand
TCGAATAACCATTGTATTGCTTCAAAAAATGCTTTCATTTTAATCAAGTATTATATTTATATTTGCAAAAGTATAAAATATCCTTATGATAACAACTATTTTTAAGAAATCATCTCCAATTAATTATACTTTGGTTGGCGTTTTAATGTTTATGTTCTTTTCTTTAAGTCAATTTACATTAAACACTGCTGGTTTTTCTGTTTATCAAATATTGCCAAAAACTTTGGTTTTGTTACTTTTAATTGCAACAATAGTAGTTACAAATTTTATTACAAAAAAAAATGCTCTGAGTAAAGACAGTACTTACACGGTATTGTTTAGTTTTTTGTTCTTGATTTATTTTCCTAATTTATTTAATGATCCAAACTTAGTTTTTGCTAATTTTCTTATTATTTTGGCAATGCGCAGATTGATTTCGTTACAATCATTAAGTTTACCAAAAGAAAAAATATTTGATGCATCGTTGTTTATTTTCTTTGCAAGTTTGTTTTATTTTTGGAGTATTATGTTCATTATTCTGGTTTTTGCAGCAATAATATTGCATGTTTCTCGAGATTATCGCAATTGGGTTTTGCCTTTTATTGCTTTTTTTGCAGTAATAATTACGTTTGTTTTTTTTGCATTATTAATAGACAAAACCTTAATAGACCTTTTTTTAATTAAAACCGATTATTGTTTCGAAATCAATTATTTTACTTCTATTTATCAAAACATTTCTTTTTCTTTGTTTATTACGACGGCTTTGTTTTTTATGACTATACTTTTTATGACTTTATCAAAAAAACAATTAAACCAAAACTCATCTTTCAAAAAATTGATACTTTGGTTTTTTATTGGAGTTATAATTTTTGTAGTAGCACCATACAAAAGCAACGATGTTTTGATTTTTACATTTGCTCCGTTGGCAATAATTGCTACAAGTTTTGTAGAATCAACTCAAATTAAATGGCAACAAGAACTGACATTGTCTCTTGTTTTTTTGTGTAGTTTTTTTTGTTTTTTTTCGCAGTTATAAAAAATTAATAAAGCAGTTTATAAAGCCTTTAAACTGGTTTTAATATCTAACAAAATACCATCTTAAACTTTCCCCAAAGTATAAAGTTGTTCCATTGTTGGCGTCAAACTTCCACCTTTTGGTTCGAGTGTAATTCCGAAAGCTTCGGCGCCATCGGTCGAATTTACTGCGAATAATTTAGATTCGTTTTCTTTGAAATCTGTTAACAATCCAATACTTGTTGGTGTTAACGGATTCATTTTTAGGCTCCAAATCTGATATTCCATGCCTTCGGGTGGTTCTGGCAAACCGCTAGCATCAACATAAACAACTTGAGTTTCTTGGTTCCAATAAATTTTAGCTTTTGCTTCGGGAGCAATTGCTTGACCTGCTAATGGTACAACTATATTTTTCTCATCTCGAACAACCGCCAAAACCTGTTCAGCATTTTTGTTTTTTAATTCTAATGAATTCAAATCGGTTTTAAGTTTTGATTTTTCTTTCTCGATTGATACGACTTGGGTTTCAATTTTCTGAGTATTCATATATTGATAACCAATTCCTGTTGCGAAAATAAGTGCTGCAGCCCAACCCATGTAAGATTTCCAATTACTTGAAGATTTTTCGGTAGCATTGGTTTTCATTTGAAAGATTCCATCATTATTATCAAAAATTTTAGTTTGAATTCTTGCATAATTATCGGCTGATAATTTTGGTGACATACTAAAATTTAATGTCATAATTGCTTTTTCGATCGACAAAATTTCGGCTTGAATTTCTGGAAATTGTTGTGCCATTTTAGCAACTTCGGCAGTTTCGGCATCTGTCAATGCTCCAAAAACATAAAGTTCTAAAATTCCTGATTCTATATATTCTTTTGTTTCCATTATACTGCTAAATAATTACGTAGGTCGTTAATACAGTTTCGGTTTTGGGTTTTTATTGTGCCAAGCGGAATTTCCAGTTCGTCGGAAGCTTCTTGTTGTGTGTATCCTTTATAGAAAAGCAATTCGATAATCTGAATACATTTTGGTTTTAATTTTGCAATAAAGTTCGAAATTCCGATAGTATCAATTTTATTTATAAAACGGCTGTTATCATCTAGTACATTGACAAAATTGTCCATTGTCGAATTTTTTTGGCTGTTGTTATAACTTTTAGATCGCAATTTATCAATCGTAGCATTTCGGGCAATATTAACAATCCAAGTGTACAATCGACCTTTAGATTCATTGTAAGAATCGATGTTTTTCCAAATTTTGACAAATACTTCTTGCAAAACATCTTCGGCTTCTTCTTTGTCTTTTATCAAATTATAAATTACTCCAAAAATATTTTTGGAATACATTTCGTATAATGTCGTGAATGCTTTATCGTCTTTTTTAAGCACCAAAGGCAATATTTCTTCTTGTGTCATAATTTTATAGGTTAATGCAATAAAAATATACTTTTATTTTCTAAAAATCTACTTTTAAGGTCAGAATAGTTAAAAAAGAGGACGAATGATTTTATCCTCTTTAAAAACAAAACAAACAAAAAAAAGTCTACGAAAAAACTTTTATATTTTTGGAGTAATAACTGTCTAGTAATTTGATTTGTAATAATATTTTAAAGTTATAATATCAATTACGAGATTAATATTGCTTTGGTTTTAAAATATTTAGTAAAAAAATAGCCTTTGAATCAGAAAGATTCAAAGACTATTTTTTTATTAACGAAATTAAAATTTATGGCAATAAAACTGTATCAATAATATGAATAACTCCATTTTTAGCTTGAATATCAGGAATAACCATTTTGGCTGGAGTTATATTTCCGTTTCCTTTAACGGTCATAACACTGTTTTCGAAGGTTCCAATTGTTAATATTCCGCCACCAACCGATGCATTTGCTCCAGAAGTCATTTCAGGAGTAAATTTTCCACCAGCAATTACATTGTTTAATAAAATGGCCGTAACTATTGCTTTATCGATTAATTCTATATCTTTTGGTTTAGTAAATGTTTTTCCAAGTGCCAAACCTAATTTAATAAAAGCTTCGTCAGTTGGAGCAAAAACTGTCAATGATGGCGAAGTTGTCAATGCTGTCAAAATTGCTGGATCAGCCCATAAAACTGCTGCTACCAAATAACTCAATTCTGGTTTTACAAAAACTTTTCCAGTTTGAACAGCAATTGCCGATTGAACAATATTTCCATTTGTAGCTAACAAAACTTTGTCTATTGCGTGAACGGTTCCATTTGCAGCAGCGATATCTGTGGCAATAATTTTTGAACCATTAATATATTTTTGTCCATTTTTTTCAATAAATTTTCTTGTATTTCCTTCAAATGCCGAGGCTGAAAGATTGACTGGATTAAACGAGCTACTCAATAAATCGCCATTAGAAACGGCATATTTTAAAGTATTGGTTAAAAATTCTTGGTCTAAAATTGCTAAGTTATCCGAATTTAGTCCCAGTTTTTCGAATGCTCCGTTAGTTGGTGCAAAAACCGTGAATTTCCCTGACGGATCGCCAGCATTTGCATTTGTTAGTAATAATGCGACTCCGCCTTTTATTGCAGCTGTTTCTAGAATGCTAAAATCAGAATTTAAAACTGCAATTTTAGCAATTGACGGTTTAGAATCTTCGAAAGTCGAATTTCTTTCGCACGAAATTATTGCAATCGATACAATTAAACCAAAAGCTATTTTTTTGAATGTATGTATATTTTTCATTTGTAAATTTTATTAAAAATTAAAAACCAGTCCGCCATAAAAACCAGTTGCTATTCCAAGATTTCGTCCTGAAATATACTTATTTGCACCAGCTGTTAAACCTATATATTTCGAAAACGGAACATAAGCATTTAATCCGATTCTGGTATAATTTACTTTAGTTGCTGGAAAAAATCCTTCAAAACCTGGTTGCAAAATATCGACACCAGCACTTGAATTTAATTGTGTTGCAAAAAAGGCATCAATATAAAAACGTTTGGCAGCGAAACCGAGTTTCCATTCCGAAGTTAATGCGTTTGGCACTCGATTATTTTTGAAAGTGTTTCCTATTTGTCCGCTTCCAAAAAAACCATTTTTATTTTTGTACATCATCATGCCCGAAAAATTTAATTTTCTTGCTTGGTCTCCAATTGCAATAATTGATTGGAAACCTTCGTCGGCTTTGTAACCCATTGGTAATTCTACACCAAAAACGCCAATAAAATCTATTTGATGTTTTCCAGAAACATACGAACCAAAATTGTATTTAGTGTAAATTTTTAAATCTTGCAAACCTGCACGTTTATTCTCGAAACCCAAATCTTTTAAGCTCGATTCGGTTGCATTTCCTGTTGCTGTAATGTATGGAATATTGACTACAACATTAAAATTATTGGTTACGCCATATTCTGCATAAAGAGATTGACTTGCAATTTTTATATCTCTAAAAATTGGAACAGCATCGCTAATTGATGGCACAAAATATACGCTATCATAAGATTCGGCAGCATATGACAGGACTACTGATGCTTGACCTTTTTCTTTCATAAAGCCCGAAACGGGACTTTGCGCAAAATTAATTATGGGAATTAGTAGTAACAATAAAAAATAAAGTTTGTTTTTCATTTATTTAGGGATTTAATAATTTAGTTGAACACAAATAAATGAATAATATTGCTAGTAGGCAAATTATATTTTAAAAAAAAAGCCTTTCTGGCAATTCAGAAAGACTTTTCTAACAAAACAAAACAAAACAAAACAAAACAAAAATGAAAAATTTTTATAATAGTACTCTGTCAATAATATGAATCACGCCATTTTTTGCTTGAATATCTGGAATAACCATGTTTGCAGGAATTGTTGCTGTTGGTCCTTTTACAGATAAAACGCCGTTCATGTATTCGCCCAAAGTTAATGTTCCTCCGAGAGCAGCATTTGCACCAGCATTTAATTCCGAAGTAAATTTTCCTCCGCCAATAACGTGATTTAACAGCACTGCTCTTACAGTATCCGGATTAATCATTTTTACATCGGTTGCATTTGCAAATGGTAAATTGAGTAGTTTTAAAAGTTCTATAAATGCAGCATCAGTTGGCGCAAATACTGTTAACGATGGCAATGTTGATAATGCTGTCGCAATTGAAGTTCCATCAGGCAATGGAGAAGCATGTAAAACTGCTTGAACCAAATAAGTTAATTCGGGTTTTACAAAAACTTTACCGTCTTGAACAGCCAAAGCCGAATTGACGATATCTGCGCCAGTTGCAATCATAACTTTGTCAATAGCGTGAACTGTGCCATTTGCAGCAGCAATATTGGTTGCAATAATTTTTGAACCATTAATATATTTTTCGCCATTTCGTTCAATGAAACGTCTAGTAATGCCGCCTAGAGCCGATGCTGACGGAGTTGCTGGCAAGAATGAACCACTCATTAAATTGCCATTAGAAACGTGATACAACAAAGTATTTGTTAAAAAAGTTCCATTTAAAGCTCCCAATGTATCAGGATTTAAACCCAATTTAGCAAATGCATCATTTGTTGGAGCGAAAACTGTGAATTTTCCTGATGGATCACCGTCATTTGGGTTGCTTAAAACGCCTGCAACTCCGCCTAAAACGGCTGCCGCTTCTAGCGTGCTAAATGCCGAATTGGTTACTGCAATATTCGCAATCGATGGTTTTGCATCTTCGTAAGTCGAATTTCTTTCGCACGAAACTATTGTTGATGTTGCAATTATTGCTAAAACTATTTTTTTGAATGTGTATATATTTTTCATTTGTATGAATTTTTTATTATTTTATTAATTAGAAATTTAAAACTAAACCGCCATAAAAACCAGTTGCTTTACCTATATTTCTTCCTGATATGTAGGAGTTTGCTCCGGCTGTTAAACCAATCATTTTAGTAAATGGCACATAAGCATTTAATCCAACACGTGTGTAATTTACTTTGGTTGCAGGAAAAAACCCTGTAAAACCTGGTTGCAAAATATCAACACCAGTACTTGAATTTAACTGTGTTGCGAAAAAAGTATCAACATAAAAACGTTTTGAAGCAAAACCAATTTTCCATTCAGAGGTCAATGCATTTGGCACTTCGCCACCTTTAAAAGTATTACCAATTTGTCCGCTTGCAAAAAACCCTGATTGGTTTTTGAACATCATTATTCCTGATAAATTCAATTTATTAGACTGGTCTCCAATTGCAATAATAGATTGCAAACCTTCGTCAGCTTTATATCCCAAAGGCAATTCAACTCCAGCAACACCAATAAAATCTATTTGATTTTTACCGAAAACATACGAATTGAAATTATATTTGGTGTAAATTTTTAAATCTTGTAATCCAGAACGTTTGTTTTCGAATTTTAAATTGGTTAGAACTGCTTCGCTTGCATTTCCGGTTGCAGTAATATAAGGTACGTTTACAACAACATTAAAATTATTGGTCACACCATATTCTGCATATAAAGATTGACTTGCAATTTTTACGTCGTTAAAAACTGGAACTCCATCAACTTCATTTGGAACTAAATAAACTTTGTCATATTTTTCTGTCGCATACGAAATTACAACCGAACCTTGACCTTTTTGTTTCATAAATCCAGAAACTGGACTTTGCGCCAAAACTAATCCTGGCAACAAGACACATAAACTTGAAATAAATTTGTTTTTCATTTTTTAATGATTTAATATTGATTATTGTTTGATATACGAGATTAAATTTATCTTGGTTTTGTATATTTGAAAATAAATTTTAATTCGTTTCTGAAATCAATTACGATAATAAATTAATCTTGGTTTTATTTATTTGAAAAAATAAAATTTATTTAAAACCAACATTAATTTATTATCGTAAATAATGTAAACCAAAACAAATTGGCATTTTTAAAATGTCAGTATTTCAAACTTTTAAAGTCTTATTAAATATGTTTACATTTATTAAAATAAAAATCAGCTTTACTTTTTTATTGATAATGGGTTTCTTAAGCTCGTTCAGTCAATCAAAAACTTATGTGAAAAATTATTTCGAAAATGGTCAAATAGAATCAGAAGGTTGGATTCAAGACAACCAAAAAATCGATTACTGGTTTTATTATTTCGAAAATGGAAACAAAAAAGAAGAAGGTCATTATGCTTGTAATCGAAAAACAAAATGGTGGATTTCATTTGATGAAAAAGAAGTTATTCAAAGAAAACGTCAATTTTATAATGACAAATTGGAAGGTTTAGCAGTCATTTACCAAAACGGAAAAGTTATTCGTGCCGAAAAATACAAAATGAATATTAAAATAAAACAATGGGAAAGCCTTTCAGCATTTAGAAAAGACAACCTTTTATCGTCAATATGAGTTCAATTATTGTTATAATTCCTGCTTATAATGAAGAAAATGCTATTGCAAATGTCATTAAGGAAATTCCAGATTATGTTTCAGAAATTATCGTAATTAGTAATAATTCGACCGATAAAACCATCGAAGTTGCCACAAATACTGGTGCAACCGTTTTATCCGAAAACCGAAAAGGTTATGGTTATGCATGTTTAAAAGGAATGGAATATATATCAAATCGTGACAAAAAACCCGAAATCATAGTTTTTTTAGATGGCGATTATTCAGATTTTCCTGAAGAGTTGACTCAACTTGTTGAACCAATAATCACTCAAAATGTGGATTTTGTAATTGGCGCCAGAGTTTCTAATTTAAGAGAAAAAGGGTCGATGACGCCACAACAAGTTTTCGGAAATTGGTTGGCAACTTTCTTGATGAAATTGTTTTTTAAAGCAAAATTTTCTGATCTTGGCCCATTTAGAGCAATTAAATATGACCAACTTATAAAATTAGAAATGGAAGATAAAACTTATGGTTGGACAGTCGAAATGCAACTTAAAGTTCTCAAACAAAAAATGACTTATGTTGAAATTCCGGTGCGGTATAAAAACCGAATTGGTGTTTCTAAAGTTTCAGGAACTGTAAAAGGAACCATTATGGCTGGGATAAAAATCATAGGTTGGATTCTTAAATATTCTTTCAAATAAAGTTTTAACCACATAGAAACATAGATTTCAAAAATTTAAAAAAATGACTCAAAAATATTTAGACGAATTGACTTTTAAAATCTCCTAAGGGAATAATGATAAATTTCAATTGTTTTAATATTTTCAAAGAAGGTCAAAAAACATATGTTAACGAATACTTTAAATATTTACCAAAAGAATAAATCTATGTTTCTATGTGGTAAAAAACAATTAAATCAAAAATGTTACTAACTTTATCCTACGTTGTTCTCTTTTTTTACGGATTTTCAATAATGCTAATTTTCTTTTATAGTTTGGCACAATTGAACTTGTTGTTTAATTATTTAAAAAGCAAAAAAAATAAAAAAGAAATCGAAAAATTCAATTTCTTGAATGAAAATGAAATTCCATTTATTACAATTCAATTACCAATTTACAACGAAAAATATGTAATTGAACGATTATTGAAATCGATTTGCGAATTAGAATATCCATCCAAAAAACTCGAAATTCAAGTTCTTGACGATTCAACCGATGATTCAGTTGCCGATACTTTGATATTAGTAAATAAATATAAATCACAAGGAATTAATATCAATCACATAACCAGAACTAACCGAATTGGATTTAAAGCAGGAGCTTTAAAAGAGGGATTGATTGATGCAAAAGGAGAGTTTATAGCCATTTTCGATGCTGATTTTTTACCAAAAAAAGATTGGTTGTTACAAACTATTCCGAACTTTAAAAACCCGAAAATTGGAGTTGTACAAACCCGTTGGGGACATATTAATCGCGATTACTCAATTCTAACCAAAATTCAAGCATTTGCACTCGATGCGCATTTTACGCTAGAACAAACTGGTAGGAATTCACAAAAACATTGCATCAATTTTAATGGAACGGCTGGCGTTTGGCGCAAAACCTGCATAATCGATGCTGGAAATTGGGAAGCCGACACATTAACCGAAGATTTAGATTTGAGCTACCGAGCGCAACTTAAAAACTGGGAGTTTATTTATCTAGAAAATGTTGAAACTCCAGCCGAATTACCAGCAATTTTAAGCGCAGCTCGTTCGCAACAATTTCGTTGGAACAAAGGCGGTGCTGAAAATTTCAGAAAAATGTCGTTTCGGGTTTTAACATCAAATACTATTTCCAACAAAACCAAGTTTCATGCTATTTTGCATTTGCTAAACAGTTCTATGTTTTTGTGCATTTTTTTGATGGCAATTTTGAGTGTTCCGGTGCTTTTTATCAAGCATTATTTTAGTCATTTGAATTATCTTTTTAATATAATTGCATTTTTTGTATTGACTACAATTATATTTTTCATTTGTTATTGGAATACTTATCGAAGTCTTCGTGGTGGCGGAATTATCAGTTTTTTGAAATACATCAAAATGTTTTTTACATTTTACACCATTGCAATGGGATTTACATTTCAGAATTCGATTGCTGTATTAGAAGGATTATTAGGCAAGAAAAGTGAATTTGTTAGAACTCCAAAATTTAATATCGAAACTCTAAAAGACAAATGGAAAGATAATATTTATATTACCAAAAAATTCTCTAAAAATACAATTATTGAAGGTTTCTTGATGATTTATTTCGTTTTCGGATTGATTTATGCCGTAATTTTGAATGATTTTGGATTGTTTCCATTTCATTTAATGTTAGTTATTGGTTATGGATTTGTATTTTACAAATCTTTCAAGATTGCTTAAACGTGCTTAAAAATGTTTAAATCTGCATTAAATGTTTAAATTTAAAAACTTCTCTAAATATTTCTATGTTGTAGTAAGTCTTTTTTTATATGGATTTATTGCATTTGGATTACAACGAACTGATTTTATTTTATTAGTAACTTCGTTTGCTGGATTATTTTTATGTTATTACAAATTGGTTGTTAATTATAAAGAAAACTTCAAATTTTTATTATTTTCAACGATCGCTTTTCGAATAGTTTTTGGTTGGGTTTTACCCAATTTATCGCAAGATTTTTATAGATTTATTTGGGATGGAAGATTGATTATTGAAGGTTTAAATCCATATCTAGATTTGCCGAAAAACCTAATTTTAGAACCTTGTTTTCATTTGCAACAAGCCCAAGAATTGTTCGAAGGAATGGGTAATCTTTCTGCCGAACATTTCTCTAATTATCCACCAATCAATCAGTTGTGTTTTGCTATTGCAGGTTTTTTTAGCTCTAATTCTATATTTGGTTCAGTTGTAATTTTTCGAGTTTTAATAATTTCTGCCGATTTAGGAACTTTGTATTTTGGTAGAAAATTATTAACAAATTTAGGTTTAGAATCTTCTCAAATATTTTGGTATTTGCTAAATCCATTGGTTGTTTTAGAACTTTCAGGCAATTTGCATTTTGAAGGAATTATGTTGTTTTTCTTGGTTTTTAGCATGCATTTATTGCAACAAAATTATTGGAAAACTTCGGCTTTTGTTTTGTCATTATCTATTTCGGTAAAACTTTTACCTTTTTTATTTTTACCTATTTTTTATAAATATTTAGGTTTCAAGAAATCGATTGTTTTTTATTTGATAATAATTATTTCGAATATTGTGTTTTTCTTGCCATTTTTATCCAATGAATTAATTCATAATTACTTTGAAACAATTGGTCTTTATTTCACACATTTCGAGTTCAATGCAAGTATTTATTACATTATTCGTTGGTTTGGTTTCCAAGTTTATGGTTATAATATTATTCATCTTACAGGAAAAATCATTCCAGTTTTAATAATTTTATTTATTATTTACAAAACTTTTTTTGCGAAAAACAAAACCGAAATAGATTTGTTTAATTCATTTTTGATTGTTCTGAGTTTTTATTTTTTCACGGCAACAACTATTCATCCATGGTATGTTGTTAACTTGATTTTAATCTCGGTTTTTACGAAATATAAATTTGCTTTTTATTGGAGTTTCTTGATAATTTTGAGTTATTTTGCCTATTCAAATGCAGAATATAAAGAAAATTATTATCTCATTTTTATAGAATATGTAATTGTGTTTTATGTTTTTTTCTTTGGATTAAGAAAAAGATTTAAAATAAAACTATTAAAAAGGCTTTGGTCTAAATGATATATTTATATAAAACACATAGAGTCATAGATTAATCTGTTAAAAAAAGAACACAATAGAATTTCATTTTTCACATAGCTATGAATTCTATATAAAGCAAAGCTCTTTTTCAATATTATTTTCTATGTTTCTATGCGTTTCAATATATTTATTAGACTAAAGCCTTAAAAATCTAAAATAAATTTTTAATAGTTTTATTTTAAATCTGAGTAATTGTATTTTTAATAATCTAAATTTCATCATAAAAATATCCTTTCGATGAATTCAATTTATAAATGGTGTTAAAAACTGAAAAACAGCTTAATAATTTCTCATTTTCTAAAAATAAACGTATTTTTACCAGTCAATACAATAAAATTGGCTTTTAGGAGTTAAAATTTAAAACGTTTTACATTGAAAAATTACAATAAAAAATTTATATATTCTTTAGGTTTTCTTATATTAATATTGGCTTGCTCTACCAAAAAAGACAATTTTGCTACCAGAAACTTCCAAGCTTTGAACACCAAATATAATGTTTTGTATAATGGCGGTGTTGCATTTGATAAAGGTTTGGCAACCGTTAAAGCCCAATACATTGATAATTTTTGGGAAGTTTTGCCAGTCGAAAGACAACAACCACTATCTATTGACAAAAAAGATGGAGACACACCCAAAAATGCCGATTTTGAAAAAGCTGAACTTAAAGCAACCAAAGCTATTCAACGTCGTTCGATGAACATTGACGGTTCAGAAAAAAACACACAAATTGACGAAGCGTACTTAATGCTCGGAAAATCAAGATACAACGACCAAAGATTTATTCCTGCACTTGAAGCATTTAATTATATTTTGTATAAATATCCAAAATCAGACAAAATTTACGATGCTAGAATTTGGGTCGAAAAAACAAATATGCGTCTTGATAACGATAATCTAGCCCTAATAAATCTTTCTGAATTATTGGGAGAAATAAAACTAAAAAATCAAACTTATGCTGATGCAAATGCAATTCTGGCACAAGCATTCATTAAAACAGAACAAAAAGACAGTGCGATTTCTAGACTTTCTAAAGCAATTGAATTTACAAAAATTGATGAAGAAAAAGCAAGATTCAGGTATATAAAAGGTCAGCTTTATGAGCTATTAAATCAAAAAGAAAGTGCTTATTCTACCTATCAAGAAATTATTGATATGAATAGAAAATCACCAAAAATCTATTCTATTCACGCTCAAACGCGACAAGCTATGCAATTTGATTTTGCACAAGGCGATACAGTTACGTTTCTCGAAAACTATAATAAATTGTTGTTGGATCGAGAAAATCGTCCTTTTTTAGATGTCTTGAACCATCAATTAGGGTTGTACTATGATAAAGGGAAAAACACAAAACAGGCAATTTTTTTTTACAATAAATCTTTAAGATGCAAATCTTCAGATACCTATCTAGAAGCTTCGAATTTTAGAAATATTGCAGACATTTATTTTTATGGAGCCAAATATGTTTCGGCAGGAAAATACTATGACAGTACAATGACTAAACTAAAACCACGGTCTAAGGAATTTAATTTTATAAAAAAGAAAAGAGAAAACCTAGAAGAGGTTATTAAATATGAAGGAATTGCTGTCGCAAATGACAGTATTTTGAATGTTTTATCAATGTCTGATTCAGAAAAGACGAAATTCTATGACGATTTTATTTCTAAAATTAAAGATAAAGAAGCCAAACAAAAAATTTTGGATGAGAAAGCAAAAATTAAGTCTGAAAATTTGAGTAATGTTAATAATGGGCAACCTGATGTTTTAGAATCAGCTCAAACATCTTCTAAAAAACCAAGTGCTGGTCCACCAAAACCAGATGCTGCTATAAATAATTTTACAGGTAAAAGCAATTTTTATTTTTACAATCCAGCAACCGTAGCATTCGGAAAATTAGAATTCAGAAAAAACTGGGGCGATAGAAAATTAAAAGAAAACTGGAGGAATTCTGTTTTGGCAAGCTCATCTAACAACATTGAAACAGAAAATATAAATTCTGACGAAGTTGATGAAATAACTGCAAAATCGAAATCTACAGAAATTGATGCCAAATATAATTCTAAAACCTACATAGCCAAACTACCAATAAAACAATCAGAAATCGATGTTTTGATAAAAGACAGAAATTATGCTTACTACCAATTAGGCGTAATTTATAAAGAAAAGTTCAAAGAATACAAATTGGCAACCGACAAACACGAATCGCTTTTAACTAAAAATCCTGAGGAAAGATTGATTTTGCCAACAATGTATAATTTGTATAAAATCTATGAAATTACAGATGTTGAAAAAGCAGCTGCTATGAAAGCAGAAATCATTAAAAAACATCCAAATTCTAGATATGCACAAATATTATTAAACGGAATTTCTGAAGAAGAAAATAAAGATTCTCCTGATGGAGAATATTCTAATTTATATAGAATGTTCAAAAACGAAGAATACCGAAACCTTGTGCCGTTAGTGGAAAAAGCAGTTTTGAAATATACAGGTGATGAAATTCAACCCAAATTCGAACTTTTAAGAGCCAATAATATCGGAAAAGTCAAAGGGTTGAATGATTTTAAAAAAGCATTAAATGAAGTTTCGCTTAATTATCCAAATATTCAAGAAGGTAAAGATGCCGAAGCATTTGTAACAAAAGATATTGCTGCAATGGAAGCTTTACAATTTAATCTTGAAAAACCACTAAGTTACAAATTAGTATATAGATTAGATTGTAATAACGACATCAATGCTAAACCTATTTTAGACAAATTAACTAAATTTTTAAACAAAAGTATTTATACCAAACTAAAATCTTCTACGGATTTATATTTAATGGAAGAAGATTTTATAGTCATACATAATGTGAAAGATGAATCTCAAGCTAAAGATATTATATCGATATTGAGAGATTATAAAGAGTATCAAATTGTAGAAACACCAATAATTATTTCTAGTAGTAATTATAAAATTATACAAATCAAGAAAAATCTTGACGAATATTTAAAAGATCCAAACAAAGTTGCGGTACCAGTTGATAGAAAAGCAGCAACTGCAAGAGAAGTTTCTAAAGAAGCTCCAGAGGCAATAAAAAAATTAATTAAAGAAAACCAAACCCGTAAAGACTCCAAATCTATGGCGCCACCTGGATCCTTGCCTGTTCAAGAAATGCAAGAAAACGATGAGCCAGAACTAATATCTAGACCAAAAAAATAAACCCAATGTTTGATAAAAAAGAAAAAAACTTAACCGACGTTTTAGGAAAAACAAATAGAATTGTAGAAGGTACAACCATAAAAGGCGAAATAAATTCGATGGCCGATTTTCGATTAGATGGACACTTAATTGGCAATTTTACTTCAAAAGGAAAACTCGTAATTGGTCCAGCCGGAAGTGTAACTGGCGATATAACTTGCGAAAATGCAGATGTTGAAGGTAAATTCGATGGAAAAATAAAAGTAACGGAATTATTGAACCTGAAAACAAAATCTAGCATTAAAGGAAATGTAATTTGCGGAAAATTATCTGTCGAGCCTGGAGCAGACTTTAATGCAACTTGCGAAATGCAAAACAACACAAAGAACAATCAAAATGACGCAAAACCAAAACCAGAACAAAAATAATTACAAAAAATGGCTTGGTTTAATTAATATTCCTGTCCAAATGGGAATCATTATTTATTTATTTTACAAACTTGGATTTTGGTTGGATGAAAACTATGTCAGCCAAAAAGTTTATTTTTTTAAAATTTTTACATTAATTGGTGTTTTTATTGCGCTATATAATGTTTATCGCCAAGTTTCGGAATTAGGCAAAAATCAATAATAATTATGATTTTAAAAAAACTAAAACCGTTATGGTTATTATTGTGTGCTATTTTTATTGGTTATTCAATTCACAAAACATTATTTTACTTTTTAAATTTAGAACTTAATCTAATCATATTCAATTATTCTTTAGAGGAGTTATATTTAGTGTTTTCAACATTATCGGTTTTAATAACATCAATATCAATTTATATAAAACAAAAAAACATTGACCTTGTCGGCAATGTTTTCATGTTAATTACTTCTATAAAAATGATAAGTTGTTTTTTGATAATTCGTCCTTATGTTGCAAATGAAAATTTTAAACATTCAATAGAAAAATGGAATTATTTAATTGTATTTCTATTGTTTTTAGTTTTAGAAACTATTATTACAATTCAAATTTTGAATAAAAAACCAAATTAGTTTTTAATAAATTTTCCCAGAAACGATTTGTTTTCAGAATAAAGCTGAATTATGTACAAACCATTTGATAAACTTTCAACATTTACTAAATTTAAATCTTGATTTTGTTGCAAAACTATTTTTCCCGTAACATCAACAATTTGGATTTTAGATAATTCAATACCATCAACCATTTCAATATTTAATAAAGAACTTGCAGGATTTGGATATAAACTAAAACCAGTTGTTAAATTAAACTGATTATTTGCCAAAACTGGACAAGCAATCAACTTTGGAATTGTTCTAGCGGTTGTTGATGCATCACCTAATTGTCCATACAAATTGGAACCCCACATATACAAAGTACCGTCAGATTTTAATCCAGCCGAATGCGAAAATTTAGAATTAATATAATCCCAAGTTGTAATAGTAGATGAAACAGCGGTAGGAAAGGCCTTACCGATAAATGTTCCGTCACCCATCTGACCTAAAACATTCCCACCCCAAGATGATAATGTTCCTGTTGATCTTTTAACAATTGTGTGTTGTACTCCACGAGCAATTTTTAAAAATGTATTTGCTGGTTCTATATTTATTGGATTTAATTGTCCAAAACCAGTTCCTATATTTCCATCTCCAAGTTGTCCATTCGTATTGTCCCCCCAAGTCCAAAGTTTCCCGTTAGTTGTAAGTCCAACTGAATGAGAGGTTGCAGCATCGACAGTATCCCATGTTGTTAATGATCCAATTTGTGTTGGGATAATTCTATCATCAGTTGTACCATCACCAAGTTTGCCACCATTATTTCTACCAAAAGCCCACAATGTATTATTTGTTTTGATTGCTAAAGTATGAGAAGTTGCAGCCGAAACAAATCTCCAATTATTTTCAATACCTATTCTTTCAGGTACTGCCGAAAAAACACCACCACCATTAGTATTATTACCAAGTTGACCATAAACGTTATCACCCCAACCCCATAAAGAACCATCGGTTTTTATAGCCATAGAATATTCATCGCCTGCAGAAATAAATTGCCAATCTGTAGCAGTACCTATTTGAATGGGAACACTTAGATTTACGCTTGGATTGTTATTACCTAATTGTCCTAGCGTATTTCTTCCCCAAGCCCATAATGTACCGTCAGTTTTTATCGCTAAACTGTGGGCATTTCCAGCAGATATTTTTGACCAGTTTTGTTCTAAACCAATTTTCGTTGGAATATTTTTTGTTATTAAATCTCCAAGACCTAATTGACCAGATTGACTTCTTCCCCAAGCCCAAAGACTTTTGTCTGAACCAATACCTAGAGTATGTGCACCTCCAGTAGAAACAGTTGACCAACATTGAGAATTAACAGAGAAAGAGCTTATTAAAAGCAAAAAAAATAAAGTAATTTTCTTCATAGGTTTAATTTTTATCTTAAATATTACAATAGATTTGGGATAAAATGTAATATCTGTAGTTAACAAGACTAAATATAATTTGTAAAAGTACAATAAATTAACTTATCAACAAGTTTTATGTTAATTATTTTTCAAAACTCATAAAGAAGCACTCAAAATCAATTACTTGATTGAGTATTTAAACAAAGACTTTTTGTTAATTGTTAACAACTTTAAAAAATTAAAACAAAAATCCAAATATTGAGAACTATTGAAATTTGAAGTCATTTTAGCCTTAAAAATTGACGATTTTATTCGGAATGAATATAAAAGTCTAATTATAGTCTAAAAAATATCTTTTAATATTTTTTAGATTATAAGATTTAATGTACTTTTGCACCAAATTTCAGAAAACAAATTTTAAGACAATTTACTATATGGTTTTTTCTAATAAATCACTCCTATACATAATAGCAATTTTTTTTGCTAGTTTTTCTTCATTAAATGCTATTCCAATTGTTGATTCAACTCAAACAGTATCACACAAAGAAGAATCATTAAATTCAGAAACAAATTTATCAAAAGAGGATAAAGCTTCTGAAGAGAGATCAGAATTTATTCAACACCATTTATTAGACTCACACGATTTTCATCTATTCTCTTACGGAAAAGAATCTGGTCACGAAAAACATATTGGTTTTCCTTTACCAGTTATACTTTGGGATAATGGTTTGCAAGTTTTTTCATCATCAAAATTTCATCACGGAGAAGCGGTTGCAGAGTCTAACAACAACTTTTATAAAATAGGTGTTCATGATGGAATGATTTACAAAACCGATGCTCAAGGAACTATAAATACTGATGAAAAACATCATACAACTAATATTAAACCAATTGATTTTTCTATAACTAAGAATGTATTCATGATAATTTTAGTTTCATTATTAATGATTCTATTATTCAGAAACTTAGGCAATTCATATACGAAAAATGGTGGAGTAGCATCTGGAGTTGGCAGATTTTTAGAACCGTTAATTTTATACATTAGAGACGAGATTGCAATTCCAAATATTGGTGAAAAACATTACAAGAAATACATGAGCCATTTATTGACTATATTTTTCTTTATATGGTTTTTAAACATGTTCGGACTTTCTCCACTTGGAGTAAATGTTACTGGAAATATTGCAATTACAGCAGCATTAGCTTTGGTTACTTATTTTATTACAACTTTCTCAGCAAACAAAAATTATTGGGGACACATTTTCTGGATGCCAGGAGTACCAACGCCAATGAAATTAATTTTGGCACCAATTGAATTATTAGGAACTATTATCAAACCTTTTTCACTAATGATTCGTTTGTATGCAAACATGCTTGCAGGACATGTTGTATTAATGAGTATTATTGCATTAATGTATAAATTTGATAGTGTTATTGGAAGTCCTTTATCATTTATACTAGCTTTTGTTTTATCAATTTTAGAAGTTTTAGTTGCACTGTTACAAGCTTATATTTTCACGATGTTATCTGCACTTTACTTTGGTTCAGCAGTAGAAGAGCATCATCACGAAGAAGCACATTAAATATTTGATTTTAGATTTTAATTGTCAAACATTTAATATCTAAAATCAAATATTTAATATTTAAAAAGAATGTTTAATTAAATATATATACATTATGGAAGGAACTCTTAATCTTGTAGGAGCTGGTTTAATTGTAATCGGTGCTGGTTTAGGTATCGGTAGAATTGGTGGTTCAGCAATGGACGCTATTGCTCGTCAACCAGAAGCATCTGGAAAAATTCAAACTGCAATGCTTATCGCAGCTGCACTTATTGAAGGTATTGGTTTTGCTGCATTATTTGCTGTAAAATAAATCAAAAAAACAATTGTTGTAACGGTTGGTTGCAACAATTGTTTAATTTTAAAAAACTAATTTTTAAAAATATATATAATGGAAGAATTATTAGGTCAATTTTCGTTTGGTTTGTTTATTTTACAAGCTATTCTATTTGTTGGATTAATCTTTTTATTGAAAAAATTCGCTTGGAAACCAATTCTTGA
>JAYTMQ010000150.1:0-25040 GCA_043728355.1 Bacteroidota bacterium | reverse complement strand
GGCACTAATAGGATTGGCATTTATGGCAATCAAAAGAAGCTGGGTTTTAAAACAAGATGCTGGAGACGGTAAGATGAAAGAGATTTCAGATTATATCTACGAAGGGGCTTTGGCTTTCCTTAAAGCAGAATACCGATTGTTAGCCGTATTTGTACTTATTGCAAGTGTGGTGTTAGCAGGTATTACTTTTTTACCAGGGGTTAAAACACATTTATTAATTGTTGTTGCCTTCATTTTCGGAGCTTTCTTTTCAGCTTTAGCTGGAAACATGGGGATGAAAATCGCAACTAAAACTAACGTAAGAACTACACAAGCGGCTCGTACGAGTTTGCCACAAGCACTAAAAGTATCTTTTGGTGGTGGAACCGTAATGGGATTAGGAGTTGCTGGTTTGGCAGTTTTAGGTTTGACAGGTTTCTTCATTATATTATACAACCTTTTTATGGGTGGTGCTTGGACAAACACTGAAGACATGACCAAGTTATTGGAAACGCTTGCTGGTTTCTCTCTTGGAGCTGAGTCTATTGCATTGTTCGCTAGAGTTGGTGGTGGTATTTATACCAAAGCTGCTGACGTGGGAGCTGACTTAGTAGGTAAAGTTGAAGCTGGAATTCCAGAAGATGATCCAAGAAATCCTGCTACAATTGCAGATAACGTTGGAGATAACGTAGGTGACGTTGCCGGAATGGGCGCCGATTTATTCGGTTCTTATGTAGCGACAGTTTTGGCTGCAATGGTTTTGGGTAACTATGTTATCAAAGATATGGGCGGAATGATTACGGATGCTTTTGGCGGAATTGGACCAATCTTATTGACAATGTCAATCGCTGGTTTTGGAATTTTATTCTCGATCATCGGAACCATGTTAGTAAAAATTACTAGCGACGATGCTAAAGAAGCTCAAGTTCAAAAAGCATTAAATATTGGAAACTGGGTTTCAATTGCATTAACTGCGGTTGCTTGTTTCTTCTTGGTTAAATGGATGTTGCCTGCAACAATGAAGATGACTTTCTTTGGTGAAGGTTTACAGGATATTTCTTCAATGCGTGTTTTCTACGCTACTTTAATTGGATTATTTGTTGGTGGAGCTATTTCATCAGTAACAGAATATTATACAGGATTAGGTACAAAACCGGTATTGGCAATTGTACAAAAATCATCAACTGGTGCAGGAACAAACGTAATTGCTGGTTTGGCTACTGGAATGATATCTACTTTCCCAACCGTTTTATTGTTTGCTGGTGCAATCTGGTCAACGTATGCTTTAGCAGGATTTTACGGAGTAGCTTTAGCGGCTTCTGCAATGATGGCTACAACGGCTATGCAATTAGCAATCGATGCATTCGGACCAATCTCTGATAACGCTGGTGGAATTGCTGAAATGAGCGAATTACCAAAAGAAGTTCGTACACGTACAGACATAGTGGATTCAGTGGGTAACACAACTGCCGCAACAGGAAAAGGTTTTGCAATCGCTTCAGCGGCATTAACTTCTCTTGCCTTGTTTGCTGCTTATGTAACGTTTACAGGAATTGACGGTATCAACATCTTCAAAGCGCCAGTATTGGCAATGTTATTTGTTGGTGGAATGATACCAGTTGTTTTCTCTGCTTTAGCAATGAATTCTGTTGGAAAAGCTGCGATGGACATGGTTTATGAAGTGCGTCGTCAGTTCAAGGAAATTCCGGGAATTATGGAAGGAACCGGAAAACCGGAATATGCAAAGTGTGTTGATATTTCTACAAAAGCGGCTTTACGCGAAATGATGTTGCCGGGTATTATGACTATTGGTTTCCCAATTGCAATCGTATTATTAGGAAAATTAGTTTACGCAGATAATAACCAATTAATCGCTGAAATGTTAGGTGGTTATATGGCCGGAGTTACCGTTTCAGGAGTTCTTTGGGCAGTGTTCCAAAACAACGCTGGTGGTGCATGGGATAATGCTAAGAAATCTTTTGAAGCAGGTGTTTTAATTAATGGTGAAATGACATACAAAGGTTCTGACGCTCACAAAGCAGCGGTAACTGGAGATACTGTTGGAGATCCATTTAAAGATACTTCTGGACCATCAATGAATATATTAATCAAATTAACTTGTTTAATTGGATTGGTAATTGCCCCGATTTTAGGGAATGGTTCGCATTCATCAACTGAAAAAGCAGCTTGTTGCGCTACTGAAATGACTGAAGGAACTTCTAAATGCGATTTGGTAGCCATGGCAACTATGACCAAAGAAGAATGTTTAGCAATGTGCAAAGAAAAAGGTTGTGACGAAGCTGAGACTGCAAAATGCATGTCAATGTTTGATGCCGAAGGAAAATTTATTGGTGATGCAAAAACTGGAGAATATACGACATCTGCGGTATCTGGAACAATCGATACTGAAGGAAATTATGTTTATGATTTAGGAAAAGCAACAACTTTTAATTTGCCTGATGGTAAAGTTTTAAATGTTGGTGACAAATCGGTTGAATATAAATTATTCAATTTCTTGAATGACAATAAAATAGCTGTAAGCGAAGACAAAACCAAAGATTGGATGTCATTAGATAGAACTTATTTTGTTTCAGGAAAATCAGAATTAACTGCAGCTTCAAACGAGCAAATTGCAAATATTGCAGCAATTTTGAAAGTTTTTCCAAATGCTAAAATAAAAGTTGGAGGATATACTGACAATACTGGCCCATTAGCTGGAAATATGAAAATTTCTACCGACAGAGCAAAATTTGTAACTGCGCAATTAGTAAAAGCTGGAGTTACTGCTGATATGATTGCTGCCGAAGGTTACGGTCCAGAACACCCAATTTGTGTTGCAAACGACACCAAAGAATGTCAAGCTCAAAACAGAAGAGTTGATATTCGTGTGAAATCGAAATAAGAAGATTTCTTATAAATAAAAAAATGCCTCGAGATTTATTTCTTGAGGCATTTTTATTTTAAAGATTTTAGGGTAACAATTTTAGTATTCGATTGATATAGTAATATAAATCAATAAAATGCTGAAATTATGAAATCATTATTTAAAAAAATTAGTCTGGTTGTGTTAATAGGAATTATTAATTCTAATTGTGATTCGTCTGCCGATGCAATTACACCAACAGTTATTCCAGACACTTTTAACCATTTGTGCATTAAAACAAGTAACTCACCAGTGAATTCCAACAATATTTGGGATTTTAGAGAAGATTTTGGAACAGCAGCATTTGGGTTGAGACGAAACGATGTATTAACACCTCTAATATCTGCGGCAACTATCATGTCACAACAATGTTCGGCTTATAGCAAAATAGCTATTCAAGGTTCAAACCACTATGTAGTTTCAACTGGCGAAAGAGTAGTTGTTTATAGATTAAACGGAAATATTACATCTGTTCAAGGGTCATTTCCAATTGCCAATGTACAAGCAATGGAATTTATAAATGGCAAATTTTTTATGGTGAGAAATAATAAATTAGAGCAGTACGATATTTTTACATTGTTAACAAACCCAGCTTTTACTCCAATTGCAATTACGCCCATGGGAACAAGTAATATGTCAAATTTAGCTTACAATGGAAATTTTCTGTACGTAATCAATCAATCGATTGTATATAAAATTGATACAACTGGAAGCGGTTCAATAGTTGGAACTTTTTCTTTGACAACAGCTTTATACAATGGGTTAGAGTATGTAAATAACCCAAATATTGCTTCATCATGTAACAATAGTTTATATGTTGTTCAAACTATATCTGGTATTAACAAATTAGTTAGAATCAATGAAGCAACTGGTGTTAACTCAGTAATTGCAAATATTCCGTCTGGCGGAGCTGGAACTAGACTTTCGTCGATTTTAGATTATACGACAGAATTTTATTATCTTTATATTCCAACTGGTTTTGCTGCTGATACTTATAAATTTACAGTCGTTGATTTAAGTCCTGCATCAGGCACAGTCAATCCAGTTTCTGGTTCAGCAGTTTCTGGCTATCGATTTGCATATCAGTTGAAAGATTAGATTTAAAATGGTGCAATAAAAAATCCGATATGGGAAAAGTTGCTATTAGTGTGAAATCGAAATAAGAAAATTTTATACTAATTATTGTAAAAACTAATATAAAAGTCCTTTAAACTTTTTTCAACTGCATAAAAAATTATCTATTTGCCTCATATTTTAGAATTTTTTATTTCCATAGCGATGCTATGCATTTAAAAAAGTCCAAAATCTGAAACAACAATCCCTTGAGAAATTTTTCTTGAGGGATTTTTTTATAAATTGTTATATTTGGACAAAAAAAATTTCTTTTATGTTCTCATTTTTCAAAAATAAATCTTTAGAAAAAGCACCTGAAACCCATCCGTTTTATGGCGCTAGAGTTGTTGTAGATAAATCAGAAATTATACAATATTCGCACAATGATTCGAATATCGAAAAAATAGAAATCGATAAAATTGATTTTATAACGATGTATTGTTTTGGCAAATTTAATCAAAACAAACGTTGTTGGTTGCATTTTAATTCAACATCATCGACCGAAGTTGGCGTAACGACTTTGGCTGGAAATTTTCTAGAATTAGAAAAATTGGTCTTAAAATTTGCTGATTTTAATTCAGAAAAATATTTCGAAATAAAAAATTCTGATATTGAAATCAAAAAAGTAATACTTTGGGAGAAAAAATCGATTTCTGATTTTGAATTAGTTTCGAAATCGAATTCTGATTATAAAATTCTAAAACAAGGCATTTTTATTGAAAATGTAAACGTGCTAATTCCTTGGGAAACGTATAATGAATTAGAAAAAAACAAAAATATTATCAAAAAAAAAGTCGAATATCCAAACCTGCTTTTTTCTGGATATTCGTATAATGTAAAATCGCCGACAATTTTTGGAGGACTAAAACTATCGAATTTGTATACAGAATGCGATGCGTTCGAAACAAAACCAAAACTCGATTTGCCTGTTGACAGATACAATTCAGACATAAAATTGGGTTTTTTTAATACCGAAAAAGAATTTCTAAAAATAAAAAAACATTTAGATTGGTATTTTAATCAAGATGGTTTTCAAGATTATTACGAAAATTATCCTATTCGTAAAAACGAAGATTTAAGAGCTTATTGGGGATTAGATAAAATAATGATTTCTTTGTATTGTTTTTATCGTGAAGAATATCAAAAATTGGATACAAATGCTTGGTTGAAAATTGAATTTCAACCAAATACTGACAAATTTTACGAATCGGATTATCAAACAAACTTGCAAATTCATAAGTATTTAGATTATGAGATTTTGCCATTTGACGTTGATGTTTATGAAAATTATCGGGAAATAAATAATGTTGTATTTACTCCAAAATGTTTCGAAAATCTTTTCGAAAACGACAATCAATTTTTGATTTGGAATGATATTCAAGCAGGAATTATTGGTTTTGGAAATTCAAAGCATTCAAGATTGTTCGAACCAAAAGATTTTAAATCGGTTTCGTTAGGGTTAAAAGATTTTGGTGAATTGGGTGGATCGAATATTATTTCTGTTGGCGATTTTTATCTAGGAACAATGTCGAGTTTAAAAACCAAATTATTCAAAAAAAACATTAAAAAAATGCAAAAATTAACCAATAAAGAGTTTTTTACTTTTAATGAAGATACAAATCGTTGGCGATAAAACACATAAAATTGATTATTTTATTAATTTAGCAAAAATTTATTTATGAAATATTCACTACAAATTTTAATCATTTTGCTCTTTGCAAACCATCAGATATTTTCACAAACTTTAAATGATAAAAATGTTGAAAGTCTTATTTTGCAGGTAGAAAAAATGCAATATCAAGATTCTTTAAAAACAGTTATATTTTTAAAGAATAAATTATCCGAAGCTAAAAAAACAAATGATGTTGCTTTTCAAAGCCAAATTTGCTCATTATTTTCTGTTTTTTATAATGACCAAAGAAATAAAACTAATGAAGCAGAAACATATACGAAACAAGCAATAAAATTAGCCGAAAAGTCTCAAAATAATTTAGCGCTTGCATTAGCGCACATCGAAAACGGAATTTTAGAAAGACAAAATGAGAATTTAGAATTAGCGATTTCAAATTTATTAAAAGCTGAAGAATTTGCTCTGAAAACCAATAATTATCATCTGAAAAGTCAAATATATTTTTCTTTAAGTTCTATTTATAGAAAAATAAATGATGTTGATAATCAATTGATTACTGCTAAAAAATGCTTAGAATTTGCAAATAAATCTAATTTTAAAAATTCAGATTTGGCAAAAGCTCATTTTGCAATGGCACTATTTTATTCAAACGAACTTAATGATCAGAAAGTTAAAAGTACCACGACTCTTAATAAAGGTGTTTTTCATCTTAATAAAATGATTGATAAAACTAATAATAATGATGCTTTTCGTAAAAAAAACTTAGCAGAAGCCTATTTCAATTTGGCGGTATTATATTTTTATCAAAATCAAAAAAATAATAAAAATATTGTTTTAGAATATTTGCTAAAAGCTGATGCAGCGTCAATAGAATTTAATCATAATTCCATTTTTTGTATGAGTAAATTAATGCAAATTAATTATTTGTTTGTAGATAAGAATCTTATAGAATCTAAAAAATTATTGAAACAAGTAGATGAAAAATATGCCTATTTCGAAAATGATTATCAGGTTTTGAATACGTTTGATTTATATAATGCCAAATTAGCAGAAATAGAACAAAATAAACCAGAAGCGTTGCTGTGGTACAAAAATTTTATTTGGTCAAGTCAAAAATTATATAATATAGAAAAAAATATAGCCGTAAAAAAAGCAGAATCTATCTACATCAATAAAGCAAAAGCACAGCAATTATTGCAAACTACCAAAGACCTTAATAGCCAGCGTAATTTAAAATATTTAGGATTTGCTTTGTTTTTTATTACAGGTTTTAGTTTGTATTTTTTTTATAAAAACTTCAAAACACATAAACGAGAACAAATTTTAAAACAACAATTATTAGAAAACCAAAAAACAGAAGCGCAGTTATTTGCCAAATTAAAAGAAGAGGAAAACAATAAAGTTATTCTTGAAAACCAATTTGAGCAAAGCCAAAAAGAAATGTACCAAAAACAACTAATGGCGAGTGTTTTGCAAATAGAAAGTAAAAATAAAATTTTAATTGATTTAAAAGCCGAACTCGAAAATTCTCAAGATGACCAAAAAAGAATCAACCGAATTATAGATAACGGCATTGCAATTGATGACGATTTTGAAAATTTTAGACAAAATTTCGAAAACGTTTACCCAAAATTTTTTAGCAAACTACAACAAAAAGCCAATAACGATTTAACCCAACTCGACCTTAAATATTGTGCCTACATTAATATGGGATTGAACGCCAAAGAAATCGGCAATTTGCTGCACGTAGAAACCACAAGCGTTCGCATGGCACGCTACAGATTAAAGCAAAAACTAGCTTTAGAAAAAGAAGAAGATTTGACATCGTTCATTAATTCGATTAGTTAATCCAATACGCTGTTATTTGATTAAAAAGTGTAAATCGCTAAAATTCAATAATTTATAATTTTATTGTTATTATGTAGATGCTTTGTAGATGCCTGTTTTTTGATTCTTATTTTATTATATCATTATTTTGTATCAATAAATTTATTATTAATCAAAAATCAACTAATTATGAAAAAAATTTTATTTGTATTGTTTATTTTAATAGAAGTGAATTGCGTAGCACAATTCTCTTATGATTTTGAAATTCCAAGATATTATAGTTCACCACCTTTTAATCTTAATGTTAGTCCAAACAATGGTGGTTGTGTCGGGTTTGGATATAACGATAATTATCCTGAATTAACTGCACATAGCGGTTCCTATTGTTGGAAGGCACTAGACATAAATGCTGCTTGTTATGTTGCAGGACCTATTATGGGTGGCCCACCAGCATTTATTCCACAAGTTGGTTTAAGTAATCGCTTTTCTTTTTGGGTTAAGGGTCAAGGAGAATTATATAGAGTTTTGCTGAGCATTCCGACTGGCAACAATTATTTTGGCCCTAATGATCAAACTGTAGTTTTAATTTCAGATACATATGCAACATCTGAATGGAGAAAAGTGCAGGTTGATTTATCAGCTTACATTGGGCAAACTGTATATGTAGCCATTGGTTCATATGCGTCAAACAATGCAAAATTGTGTATAGATGATGTCGTTGTCGACTCGGGTTCAGTAACCCAAAATTGCGATTCAAATTTAAATTTTCCTTTAAATTCTAATGGTTATTATGATGACTTATCTGGAACTATTTCATGGACAGCTACCTCTGGTCAAAACCCTATTGGCTATATGGTAACTTTTGTGAAATTTTTAAATAACGGAAATGATATAATTGGAAACACTTATGAGGTTGGCAACGTACTCTCATATAATGTAGGCGCACTATCGCCCGGTACAAAATACGGTGTGTCCATAGAAGCCAAATATTTTAATTCAAATTTAATTTGTAATAATTATTATGAATTTACAACTACTCCAACTGACGGACCAATAGCTTGTTCGGTAGGTATTGTTAGAAATAAATCTTGCTTTGGTGCAACCGATAGCTTAATTGCTGGCGGAGTAATAGGTGGCATTCCGCCTTATCAATTTTCTATAGATGGTGGAGTTACATATCAAGACGATAAAAATTTTTATAATGTACCAGTAGGAAATTATACTTACGTTGCTAAGGATTCTCAAAATCGAATTTCACAATGTGGATTAGTAACAATAACGCAACCAACTCAAATTACTGCTACAAACATTTACGACAATTTAACAGCTACAGTTGTTGCAACTGGCGGAACGCCACCATATTTATATTCAAAAGATGCAATAACCTATGTAAGTAGTCCAACGTTCACATTCAATTCTCCACAATTAGCTGTTATTTATGTAAAAGATGCTAATAATTGCGTGTTTTTTAATTCAATAAATGTACAAGTAAGTGCTCCATTAATTAACGGAAGTCCAACTGCAACAGTGAGTTTGCAAGCAGGAAGCACATTAGCAAATATAACAATCGATGGTGCTCCAAACGTAATTTGGTATCCCGTTCCAGGAACTTTAAACGTAAATCAAAATTCTCAAAACAACGCTAGTAATAGAGCTTTTTCTGATACGCCATTGCCACCAAATACTGTTTTGGTTAATGGTGCTACTTATTATGCTGCCCGAGTTATAAACGGTTTCGAAAGTACAACCAGACTTGCCGTCACAATTAATTTAACTGGAAGTTTGAGTACAAATACAGCTGATTTTGAAAATTTGAGATATTATCCAAATCCAGTTCAAAATATTTTTAATGTAACAAATTCTGAAATAATTGATGAAATCACTATATCATCAATTCAAGGGCAGCAAGTTTTAAATGAAAAACCTGAATCACAATTAGCCAATATTGATGTTTCTTCATTATCTACAGGAATTTATATAGTAAAAATAAAATCTGATGGCAAAGAAAAAAATATAAAAATTTCTAAGTAAATTATTTAAATCATTAAAATCTAAAGCCGTTTCATTAAATGTTGAAACGGTTTTTTTATAATGTAGATGCTTTGTAGATTCTAAAAATTAGTTGATAGGATAATTTGCCAATATATTTGTAACACTAATCACACACAACAAACCATGAAAAACATTAAAATAGTTATCGCATTAGCATTATTAATAACAAGTTGTAATAAAAATATAGAAATGAAATTTGACAAAATAGGTTGGAATAAAACCCAAACAGATTCTACTGGATATTTACAAGTATTTGCAAGTAGGCAAAAAATGCTTCAAGATTTAACCGAAAACGAAAAACTAAAAGGTTTGACTCTAGCTCAATTAACAGAAAAACTAGGAAAACCTGCAGATTATGTAAGAGAACAAAACATCGATGAAGGCGAGGCTCCAAACACCTTATTTTACGATATCGGATTGATTTATAGCGATGTAGAACCTTTTCATTATATATATCTAGAATTTGAATATGATAAAAATAAAATAATTACAGATTTTAAAATAACCGATAGTCGAGACAATCAAGTAACCACAGGTTGCTGGTCTTATATTTCAAACAAATCCGATAATGACATCATTGTAGAAATTGCATATGAAGAAAAAAACTTCGATGGCGGTATGCCGCACATTAATATTATGGTAAACGAAAAGGAAAGTCAAGGAAATGTAATAAGTTACGATTCTATAAATTTTATTGCGAAAATCAAGGTTTTACCAAAACAAAAACTTTGCGTTGAAGGTATGCAGATTAAAAAACCAAGTTTTAGGTTCATAAAAAGAATGACAATTTTTGCAGACAAAAAAATTATATTGGATAGCAAAGACAAAATGAAAAAAAGTTTCATACAAAAAGACAATGTAAATTACGAGTTAGAAATTAACTAAAAACCTAGAAATAATAAACATTTAAACCAAAAACCAATGAAAAGTTACTTAGAATACCAAGACGACAATTCTCATAAATTTTGGGAAATTACTTTAGCGGGTTTAAAAGTTACAACCCGATATGGCAAAATTAAGACCGATGGGCAAGTTTCAGAAAAAACTTTTGAAAGTGCACAAAAAGCAGAGAAAGAATATAATAAATTAATTGCCGAGAAAACTAAAAAAGGGTATTTAGAATCTCAATTTTTTAAAAAAGAGGTTCAAGATTTTGAACCTTTAAACCTTCCCAAAAAGCCAGACAATGCAGAGTGGTGCGCAGATTCAAACTATTGGCGCATAGGAAAAAAAAACGAAAAAGGACAAAATATTGGTGAATGGCTCTATTGGCTTGCACCAACAGATCATTTTTATGGTCAAATGCTTTATGAAAATGGTATTGTTACAAGTGAAATAACATACCACATTGATGGTACATATTACGAAAAAGCAACATATAAAAATGGGCTTCGTCATGGTACTTGGTACTGGCAAGCATCGGAAAATGAAACTACCGCAGATTGTATTCTAAATAATGTGCCAGAAGGTACTTTCCAGAAAGAAATTGAGTACAATAATGATAAATTTGTTTCAGAGAAATATTTTACTAAGGTCGGTAAAGAAATATTTCGCGATAAAAAGACTCTTAGTCAAAATAATAAACTTGCTAGCGCAAAAATATTTACAACAGTAAAAAAAGAATACAACAAACTAATTGCAGAGCAAAATAATGATAATAAATTAATAACTGATCTAGAAGATTATAGAAATTGGATAACAATGCAAGAATGGTTTAAAGAAAATAATAAAGACAGTTACATTACAATTCAACATGAACCAAATGCTACAGAACTGGAAATTTTAGTTGATAAATTTGGAAAACTGCCTCAATCTTATTTAAAAACATTAGTAGATTTTGGACTTTCAGAATTTACTTATGATTGTTACAAAACCAAAATGTTATCACCCAAACAAATTATTGAGTTTTATGATGTCGTTCAAAATGAAATGGACTTTACTGATGGTTTGCGAGAAGAAATAAAAATAGAAGATGGTATAGATTTTTCTAAATACATACCAGTTATGGCTGGTGAAGGACAAGATGGATGTTGGGCGTTGTTAAATTTAGATAAAAAAAATAATGGACAAATACTTTATTGGGATACAGATCAATCTGGGGATTTAGAAAGTACATTTAAAAATTTAGAGGAATTTATTTTATCATCTTTTTCTAGAGCAAAAGATAATAATCCATTAAGATTGACATAAAATTTGAAATTATAAAAACACAAAACACCATAAAAAACTATTTCGAATACCAAGACGACAAATCGGCTAAATTTTGGAAAATAAGCCTAAATGGTTTATCAGTAACAACCTCTTATGGAAAAATAGGCACAACAGGGCAAGTATCTGAAAAAACTTTTGAAAGTAATGAAAAAGCCGAAAAAGGAATACAATAAACTAATTCTATAAAATCAATAATAACCTAAATAACAAAACTATGACATCATTAATAAGAATTGAAAAGGTTAACAAAGATTCAAATGCAGAAAAATCAGGTTTATTAGTCAACGATTTTATTTTACAAGTAAACAAAGTTGAAATAAAAAATTATGAACATTTCAAGGAAGTATGGCGAAATTGTGATACTAAAAATGTTAATGTTTTTTTGGTACGGAGAAAAAATGACGAAATTGAAATAAAAATACATATGAAAGAATCGACAGTGCTTGGTATTGCTACTGTTCCAATCGAAGTTAATAATAACTCAAAAGACAAAATCAAAAATAAAACAAAAACAAAAGAAATTAATTTAGAAGAAGCAATTGAATTAATAAACAAAAACAAATCAGTATTTAATGAAGACATAATTCAAGAATTACATGCGTTTTATGAAATTAACGGAGGAATTATTGAGTTACATGCTGGTAATGTTTCCCTTGAAGATTTGTTAATAGGAAACGATATTTGCATTGTAAATGGTAATTTGATTGTAGAAAATACTATTGAAGATTGCGATGAGGTTGATTCCTCACTGCTTATAATTTTGGGCGATGTGAAATGTAAAAATTTAATTACAATGTCAAGTATCTTTATTACTGGCGATTTGAGCGTTGACAATGTAATTTTAGGAGATTCATTGTGTGATTATATTTTAAGTGTTGGCGGAAATATTAAAACTGAAACAATTTTAGATTACGGTCATTGCATCATTTCTAATAAAAAAATTAAGGCTCAAAATATTTTTTCATTTAATTCTATTGAAGATGAAAATGGTGTTGTTGAAGCAAATTTAACCCGTGAAAATTTAGTTGATAAAATTATTGAAATTGACAACGACGAAAGAATTGAACAACTAGGAGAAACAATAGATTTCATTAAAAACGGAGGAACAAAATTTCATAAATAAAAAACTTAAGTACACGACAAAAATTTAAAGACATTGATTTCTAGCATATTAAAACCTGTAATCAATAATAACTCAAATAATAAAATTATGCAAAATAATTCTAATATATTCAGTTTCTCTCATATTGCGGCACTAGATAGTGGTTCATTATATTTAACTGGTATTGTAAACGAACTTGAGAATAACGATGTTAAACACACAATTCTATGGGAAAGAATTGACGGTGTTTGGAAACGTTATCAGAATAATAACAGAACATATGGATTATGCGCATATTCAACTCACGGCGAAGATACTGCAATTTATATGGGTTACGAAGGCACACTTAAGGTTCGTGGTACAGTACAGGGTTCTAGAGTTGAAATTTTAGATGATAGTGCAGATGGACCAAGTTCATTGCGCACAGTTTCTAGTATTCGGAACATAAATGGAAACCTATTTATTGCGGGAATGAGACGAATGGTATTTACTCGTCATATAAATGAATCAGTATGGCGTCGATTTGACGATGGTTTAGTTCTTAAAAAATCAGATTTAGAAATTGCTGGTATTTATGCAATTGATGGTTTTAGTACATCAGATATCTATGCAGTTGGTCTTGGTGGCGAAATCTGGAAATTTTCAAATGAAAAATGGAATCTTTTAAATTCAAAAACAGACCGAACCTTGTTAACCATAAGATGCATTTCAAACGGACTTGTATTTGTTGGAGGTGAAAATGGAATTTTGTTAATTAGCGAAAATGATTGTTGGACAAAGGTTGAACACTCCTTTCAAGACGAAACTTTCCGTTGTATAGAATATTGGAATAATAGATGTTTTGTTAGTTCAGATAATGGCATAGTTTACGAATTATTTTTGAATGAAAGTCCGAGATTAGAAGTTTTTAAAATTGATAGTTTACCATTTACCAGTTGGATGACAATTACAACAGACAGAATTTGGTTTGCTGGAAACAATACTGTAATGTCATTAGGAATTGATGGTTGGCGTGATGACTCGCCTACTATTGACGTTCTTACGGTTACACCAAAAAATTAGGAACAAAATTTCATAAATAATAAACTTAAAAATTTAACAAAATGAACGCAAACAACCTACCGCAAAAACCATACAATGCCGTTTGGAAAAAGCATAAAATATTCAATTAAATTATAATTTATAAAAATGGAAAATAGCACAATTAAAACTTGGGTAGAAAAACCCACTAAAAAAGAAGTAGAAAATCATATTAAATTATTTTTCGATTTACTTAAAAAAGGGCAACTTAATGAAGCAAAAGAAATTATTGGACATAAATCTAAAGATTGGGAATATCAAATTTATAGTTTATGGCAAGACACTTATTTAATTTTTCTTGAAGAAATAGAAGAGGAAGTAGAAGACGATTCTTTTGAAGGTAATTTATGGAAAGACGATTTAACTTGGTTAAAAAAATTGAAAATTGAAAAAAAATATCATTGGGAAGATGATGATTCATTATTTGTTAATGTTATTTATGAAAATGAAGTTACAGATGTTAGTGCAGAATTTTCAATTATTAAAGGTAAAAAAGGATATTTTGTAGAAAGATCAATAATTCACATTGCATAATAAAAAACTCAAAAAAACCATAAAAAAATGAACACAAACAACCTACCGCAAAAACCAGAAAATGCCGTTTGGAATGCTGCCGAAAACGAATGGGAACTAGGGCAAAAAAATGCCGCAGGGCAATACACTGGCGAATGGATGTGGTGGCTAGCACCAACCAACCATTTGTGCTGTCATACTTTTTTTGATGATAATGGTAATATGTTAAGTTTTAACAGATTTCACCCAAACGGAGAAATTTCTAGAACCGGAAAATACGAAAACGGCAAAGAAGTAGAAGACATTTGGTACCGCAGCACCGAAGAAACAACCGAGTTTTATGCCGATTATTATCACCCAAATAAATCGTGGAAAGCAGCAAAAAGAATTGGCAAAATTCCTGTTGAATTTGATTTTTATGACAAAGAAGGGAACCATTTAAACGGTAAAATTACTTTGCCAGAAAATTTAATTACAGGGTCAGAAAACGAAACCGCAAAAGAAGCGTTAGACAGATTACAAAACACATTAAAGTTTTTAGAAAGCCAAGGCAAAGATTTAGATGATTATAACGACAATTACAAACCCATTTTTAAGGAAATTGTAACCTTAAATGAAATTCTGGAAGCCGAAGAACGTTTGGGCATAAAATTCCCAAAAAGTTATGTAGATTTTGTTACAACTCATGGTTTATTTGTGTTAGGCGAAGGCAGTAAATATTGGAGCATGTTGTTTCATCCAAACGTAATATTCAAATTATCAGATGAATTAGAAAGCGATTGGGAAGTAGATTGGGATGAGTTTTATAGTCAAGAACAAAAAGAAATTATGGACAAAAGATTTCGTTTTTCAAACGGCAATGTAACCTTCCAATTATTTATGCACTACTGTTTTGATTTCAACACATTAAACCCTGAAACTGGACAGTTAAGTATTGTACAGTTCTATGGAGATGAATGGGAATATATGTTTGAAGACGAAATAGAAATGTGCCAAGAAAAAGACGCTTTTAATACTTATGTGCAAAATATTGTAAATGAAGCAATAAAAGAAATTGTTGGAGAATAAGAAAACAGTTTATAATAAAATAAAATAAGACCAATGATTTGGCAGCAATAATATGCCACTTTGCGTAGTTTCACAAATAAAATCAATTTAAAATAACATAAAAATGAAAAAGCATATAATAATTATTACATTATTTTTAAATATATTTTTGCACGCTCAAACCAATGGTGATTGTAATGAAACAAACCCTTGTTGTCCAGCAGCAAATGCTGTCGAATTAAAAATCACACCATTAGAGGAATTAGATTGTGCTAAAAGAGACGCTAATTTATATGCAATTTTTCCAAAAGTTGTTCAATATAAAGGGTTACTTTTTAATCAAATTAATAAATGTGAACAAGGCGATTTGAGTAGCGAATTGCAATTTGAATATTGTATTGCAAACAAAATATACAAAATGCAGGTTTTAATTGTTGATGTAAAAGACCCATTTTATGAAACAGATTTAGGAACAGCACTAAAAAATAGTTTTTTAGTCCATTTTACATCGGGACTTGCAGGAAATGCAATGTTCAAGAGTTACAAAAGTAAAAATAAAAAACTAGACAATTCTTATATAGACATGTCAAGTGTCGATGCTAAGATGCCTTATGTGAGTTATGATGCTTTTCATAAAAACAAATATTATATTCATATTGTAATTGATGGCAAAAATCTAAAAAATCCAGATGAGGTAGATGTTTTTATAAAAGAATACATTGAAGCCTTTACATTTAAAGAAAAATAATACATCGCACAACAGCTTGGCGCAATGACTTCGTCTGTTCAATTTTGCGGACTCGGGTGGGGTTTTAGTCGAACTTTATAGTTAATTTTAAATTTATTAATGTTAGTTCAGATTTCGCTCATGCCAAAAAAAAACAACCAATAAAACTGTTATGTAGACGTTTTATAGACGCTAAAAATTAGTTGATGTTGGTAATTTTAGATAATTTTGGAATAAATTAATAACAAATAAAACATGAATAATTTATTTGAATACCTAAATTTTAATGATGTCAAAGTCAAATTGCAAAAAGAAAATATTGTTTTACCATTTAAAAACAAATATACCAAAGTAATGTACTACAATGGCGATTGCTTTATTGATGGCAACTTTGATTATTTTTATAGAGACGAAATCAAAAATCAAGGCAATGAATTTGATTGTATTGTAATTAATGGAGATTTAATTGTTACCAATGAAATTTTTATTGACGAAAGTGTTGCCTTATATGTAAAAGGTTTTACCAAAGCAAAACAATTTGGATTTAGCAATTGTGAAGTAAATTTAAAAAATGCCGAAATTATAAATTGTGTTTATGGTGAAGGTGAAAATGCTATTTTTGAAATTGATGAACTTTCAACTCAATTTATCATAAATAATGAGGCCACTTTATTAGTTAACACAACTGATGCAATTTTTATCAACAATTACGATGACCAAGTTTTTTTTAAAGGAATAAATTATCATTACACTACCGCAAATTTAAATGAAATATTTATTGATGAAGTTTTATATGAACTAACAGATAAGTTTGAAATAAATTTTAATAATTTATTTCAAAGATTCGATGCAGAACTTAATGTATTAAAATCCAAAATAATAAACATTGAAAGAATTAAATTAGATGAAACAGAAAAAAATATAAAATCTTCAATTGATAAATATGTTCAAATAATTAATAGCATACAAAATTTGAAAATGCCCAAAGAAGAATTCCTAAACTATTTTGGTGTATTTTTTCAAAAAGTTGATGCAATTCCAAATGAAACTAGAAGTATATTGCCAAAAAGTTATATAGATTTTGTTGAAAAATATGGTATTTTTAGCATCGGAAATCCAGATTTAACTTGGAGTCTAAAAGCCGACATGCTAAAACCATCAGAAATTAAAACGGCTTTAGATAATTTAAAAGAAGAAATGGAATGCGAAACAGTAAAAGAAGTTGCAGAAAATGTAGGTTTAAAAAAGAAGTTTATCGAAAATCTTGATAATTTTTTACTTTTCATAAATGTTTCACAAAATGAAGATTTTTTAGGTTTTGATAAAAGAACATTTAATAAAGAAACTAACGAAATGACATCAATATTATTTTGTACTGATGACGATTCAATCGAATGGTTGTATGATGAAAAATTTGCTCAGTGCAATTCAAAAGGTTTTGATGATGCAATTTTTAAATTATTAAATAAAAAATTAGATTATATTTATGACAATGAGATAATTTAATAAACCACAAACTAACAAACTATACCATAGTAAAATTATAGCGAAGTTAAAAAATAATTCTGTAGACGTTTTATAGACGCTAAAAATTAGTTGGCAATGTAAACTGTTGTTAATTTTGAGAAGTAATAATTAAAAAATAAATAAGTTGTTGTGTTTGTTTTTTAATTGTGCAACAGTTGGCTTGAAAACCTAAAAAAATTCAACTAATATAAATTTTGATTTGAAAATAATATAAAATGATAAAACATAAAAATATTCCTGAAAATGCTATTTATAATCCCGAGCAAATGCAATGGGAAATAGGAGAAAGAAATGAGAATAACTTGCCTATTGGAAAATGGAATTATTGGTGGGCAGAAACAGGACATTTATGTTGTGTGACAAACTATAACGATTTTAATGGTGGTCTTGTGTTTTCTCGTTTTCATCCAGATGGAACCTATTCATTTAAAGGAGAAATGGAAAATGATGCATTCATAAATTTATCGTATTATCAAAAATCGAAAAACAAAACCACCGAACTTGTTTTTCAAGAGGAAATTTATAAAAATGTTTTCAGCGGAATTTATGATTGGAACACAAATCAATGGCAATTTTTTAATATTGAAAACCAATTAATAGATTTGAACGGAAGTTTAATTGTAAAACCAAAAACTTCAGAAAAATCATCATTTTCAAAAATTAAATTTCCAAATCCATTTGGATATAATAAACAAACAAGTTCTGAATTAGAAAATGCAAAAACTGAATATGGTTTTTCTGAAGAATATTTAACATTTTTAAAAAATCAAAATGGTTTTAACGGACGTGATTTTATAGATTCAGAAGTTAAAGAAAACTATTTAACAACAATTGATTTTTCTAATGCCAACCAAGATTTCAAAACCTTGTATTCATTTAATGCTGCCGAAGAATATGATGATTTAATTAAAAATCAGGAGTTTAATATTTTTAAAGACTATTTTTTTATAATTGGTTCAGATTTAGCTGGAAACGAATTTGTTGAAGTAAAGACAGGTATTCATAAAGGTAAAATAGGTTGTCTCGACCATGATTTATATGCAAGTTGTGAAAGCATAGAAAAGTTTTTTGAAGATTTAGAATTAGGCAATTATAAAGACACGACCGAAGACGAACGTTATAAAGAATTATTTAACGAGAACTTTGGGCTAGTTGCTTTTCACGCCAATAATATGACCGATTTTATTGGAAACTGCTTTTTATATTCAGAAGAAATAGGAGTTGTCATTAGATCAATTGATGAAGTAATTGTAAATAATAACAATAATATCATGAACAACCCAATAACACCTGAAATTCAAGCCGTTTTCGGTAAACACCAAATTCCAAATGCTTTGCAATTACTTTATGCTTTTGAAGAAGAATACGGAGCAGAAAATTATTCACAATGCTTTTACTTAAAAACCTCAACAGAATATAACTTAGACAATTGGTGCGAAAGCAAAGAATTTATGAATGCTTTCCTAGAATTTGCAACTGCAAACGGCTCTGGCAGTTCTTATGCTTATTGGCTTATTGACGATAATTTAGAAAACTGCCCAATTGTTGTTTTTGGCGACGAAGGCGGTTTGCATACAGTTGCCAACTCAACTCCAGAATTTATGCAGTTATTAACACTAAACGTAGAAATTTCTGTAGATTGGGACAGTGCTTATTTCTATAAAGATGACGAATATTACAACGAGAGTTATTACAAAGATGAATTTGCCGATTTTGTTCAAGAAAATTTCAACTTACCTACTTTAGAAACCAATAAGCAAACGGAAACCATAATAAACCAAGCCAAAGAAAAGCATCAAGAAAATTTAATGGCTTTTGCTAAAAAATGCGGTTTAGAATTTTAAAAAACTAAAACAAAACACTATGCTACCAAAAAACAAAACACCTATAATCATGATAATTCTTGGTATTTATTTTGCCTTTTTTTCAAATGTATCTACCGAAGAATATTTCGGTATTCCTTTAAATAAATTAATTGGATTTTCTATAATTGCCGTACAAGTTTTTGTTTTTTTTAAAATCAGAAAATCTCAAAATAATTAAACCCAATTCATTAACCAATCAAACTAAAAATAATGTCAAATAATTTAGAACCTAAGCCAGACAATGCTATTTTGTTGCATGGAGTTTGCGAAATTGGTAAAACTAATAATTTGGTCAAAGAATAGGTGAATGGAAATCTTGGCTAACACCCAAAATTTATTTTCATTCTAGTACTTTTTATGACGATAATGATTTTGTATCAAGCCTCACACGATACCATCCAGATGAAACCATTGCTATTAAAGGAAACTTTATAGATCGAAGACAACATGATGAATTTATTTTCCAAAAATCAGTACACGAAACTCCAGAAAAATTTTGGTGTTCATCTACAGAAGGTGTTTTTTCTACTATAATTAAATTTGACTATGATTATGTTTTATATGAAACTTATTTTGATTTTGAGGGCAAACAAATTATTGACAATGAATATCTTGAAATAAACGAAAACGAATTACTTTTAGACGAAATCACAATATTTAACCATAATGATAAAGTAATAAAAGCAAGTGTTTTAAATATGAAAATAATTGAGAACAACCAATAAAAAAAGCATAATAAATCCAGAATAAAACAACAGCAATATTGGCACACCAATAATGAGTTTCAATTTGGCGTTTGACTTGACTTTTTGAAATAATTCTAATTCTTGTTGGGTTAAGGAAACTTCGGTTTTTGTCATTTGTCAAAGATATAAAAAACCGCAAAATTTTTATTTAAGTTAAAAATTTATATATTTGTAGTATCATCCTTAAAATCAAATAAATGAAAAATCTTTACTTTCTGTTTTTATTGTTTTCTATTGCTGTCAACGCACAATTGACTTCAACAATGGTTGTTACAAATGCTAATTGTATAGATTTAGGCACAGCACAAGTTCAATCTATTGGAGGTGTTGCACCATATATTTACTCATTAAACAACAACCCATTTACGACGGCAAATACATTTGTTAATTTGCAAGCCGGGACATATCTGTTAATTACAAAAGATGCCAATAATGATACAACCACAATAAATTTTATAATTACTACAATTCCACCAATTACAATTTCTGTTGGACTAGGGTTTTCAAGCGATAGTGTGTTTTTAAACGCGGTCGGTGGATTTGGGAATTATTTATTTTCGATAGATAATGGCACACCACAATCATCTAATCTTTTTATTAATATTCCAATTGGCTTACACAACTTTACAGCAATCGATTCTAACAATTGCACCGCAGTTGTAACGTACACAATTGTTGCATCGGCGATAGTTTCAACTACAACTTCTACTAATGTTTTATGTTTTGGCGATACAACTGGTTCAATAACTATTGGTGCAACTGGCGGACAAGCTCCTTTTATTTACAAAGTAGATAATGTTGTTGTTCCAAATAGCACAGTTACAGGTTTGGCAGCAGGAAATTACGACATATCGGTAACGGATCAATTAGGATTTGTTAATTCAAGATTAGCAACTATTTTAGAACCAGCACAATTACTAGTCAATACTTCAATTGCCAATAGCGATATTGTTGTCAATGCAACTGGTGGCACACCGCCTTATCAATACGGCTTAGATTTTGGAGTATTTCAATCTAGCAATACCTTTACTAATTTGCCAACTGGCAACTATTCGGTTCAAACTTTAGATGCTAATGGTTGCGCATTTAATTTAGTAGCAGTTGTAAATGTTGCACCGCCAGTTATAAATAATCAGTCAGTTGCATCGGTAAATTTTCCAAATGCAGGAAATACTTTGGCAGATATTATTGTTCAAGGCAGTAATATACTTTGGTATTCAAATCAAGGTACAGGCAACTTTTTAAACAGAAAGAATCTTTTGCCATTAGACGCGCCTTTGCCATTATCAACTGTGGTTCAAAACAACACAACCTATTATGCATCGCAAACTATTAATGGTTTCGAAAGTCAGCAGAGACTTCCTGTTACTGTAACAATTGGTGCTATTTTATCATCAAATAATATTATTTTCGAAAGTTTCAAATATTATCCAAATCCTGTAAAAAACACTTTTTTATTGTCTAATAATTCATTTGAAATTCAAGAAATTACTATTGGAGATTTGTCTGGGAAAACATTAATTTCTAAAAACATAAATGATTTTGAAACAGAAATTGATTTTACTAACTTATCAAATGGAATGTACTTAGTGAAAGTAAAATCGAATGATAGCGAAAAAACAATAAAAGTTTTAAAGAATAATTAATACCATTTATGGATATAAAATAGACTAAAGAAATTTAATTATTTTTTGTCAATATAAGAATAAAAAATATTGCATAGTCTTTGTTAAGGAAGATTTTTTAAAGAAGACCCTAGCGACAGCGAACGGGCGAAGCAATTGGCGATAAGGAAAAAATTTATTGGACTATTTTAATTTATAAATGGTAATATTATTCAAATGATAAATCAAACTAAATTTTTTTGGTCATTAAATAAAAAATATCACCATCATGTAATTTTAGTTCAGAGTTTGATATGCTTAAAATAGTTCTAATAGTAAATCCTCGTCCGTTTGATGCAGTAGTTTTTAATTGATTACCATTAATTTCATAAATGGCATATTTTATAGTTTCGGTACAATCTATTCCTGAATATTCTTTTAAAATTGCATTGTAATTTTCTTTAAATTCTTCGTTTTTCTTAGCACAGTTTGGAAAAACTGGATAATCAGTAAATGGACCATTTGAAGAAATGGATTGCTTAGAATATTCCCATTTTGCTACTATTGTAGGTTCATTTAGAATTAAATCCTCTTCTGAATCAGTTTTACTGCAAGAAATTACAAAATTTGCAATTGTAAATATTAGTGATAACTTTAGTAAAGTTTTCATATTAATTTTATTATTTATGTTTTCCAACTTCCCAGTCATGTTTTCCTAAGTATTTTTCGGCACTTTCTATTGCACCAGTTTCTACAACAGTTCCCATAGAGTCGTTCCAACGGTTTAAATACCCAAAAAGAGAAATTACACCAAGCATTTCGACAATTTCGCCTTCGTTCCAATATTTATAGAGTTCGGTTTTGATGTTTTCATCAACTGCATTCGGAATCATTGTTGCTGCAATCGAAAAATCAAGTGCTATTCGTTCAGCGGCCGAAAATGAATTATGTATTTTATATTCCCAAATATTGTCTAATTGTTCTTTCTCAGCTCCATAACGTTCGGCAGCACGAATCGTGTGCGCTTGACAATATCTGCAACCTGCAGCATTACTAGAAACCCAACCAATCATTCGCTTTAGAGCAGATGTTACTCGTCCGTTGTTTTCCATAACTGCCATATTCAAGTTAATGAAGGCTTTAGAAATAGCAGGACGATGCTGCATTGTTAGCACCGAATTGGGACAAAAACCTAAAGTTTCATTAAAAAATTCAGCTAATTTTCGAGTTTCTTCGTCGTGGTTGGCAGGCAATGGATTTACTAATGGCATAATTATAAATTTCTAAAACAACCCATTTATTTCTGCATCAATTCTATTGATAATCATTCCTAAATCTTCAGGATTATTAACAAAATCGATAGTATCAACATCTATTATTAATAGTTTTCCTTTGTCGTAAGTTTGAATCCAAGCTTCATAACGTTCATTCAAACGACTTAAATATTCTATCGAAATAGAGTTTTCGTATTCGCGACCTCGTTTGTGAATTTGTCCAACAAGATTTGGAATCGAACTTCGTAAATAAATTAATAAATCTGGTGCTTTTACTAAGCTTTCCATCAATTCGAATAATGATTTATAGTTTTCAAAATCACGATTTGCTAACAAACCCATTGCATGAAGATTGGGTGCAAAAATATGCGCATCTTCATAAATAGTTCTGTCTTGGATGATTTTTTTACCACTTTCTCGAATTTGCAAAACCTGACGAAAACGACTGTTCAAGAAATAAATTTGTAAATTAAAAGACCAACGTTCCATTTGATGGTAAAAATCATCAAGATATGGATTGTCAACAACGTCTTCAAAATGTGGTTCCCACTTAAAATGTTTTGCTAAAGATGTTGTTAATGTTGTCTTGCCTGCGCCAATGTTTCCTGCTACTGCTATATGCATTATAGTAAATTTATTTTATAATTTGTAATTTCTTGGATTGTAAAAATAGTCAAAATTTGGTTTTTGTAATAGAAAATTTGAAATGTTTTTAATAAATTTTGATTTTTATTTTTAACAATCCATTAATATCAATTCTAGTTTCTTATAGTCATATTTGTTTAATAATTTAAATTCAAGATTATGAAAAATGTTTTATTAAGTTTTTCAATGTTATTTTCAGCCGCTTTTGCAAATGCGCAAAAAGATTTTCAAGGTTCAGCAACCTATGAAACCAAAACATCAACAGCCGATTTCAAAAAACGATTTGAAGGCAACAAAGACATTACTCCAGAAATTCAAGCAATGATTGAACAAAGAATGAAAAAAATGTTCGAAAAAACATTTGTTTTAAGTTTTGACAAATCGGCATCTATATATAAAGAAGAAGAAAAACTCGATGCGCCTGGACAAACTAGTGGCGGAATGCGAATAATGTCAAACATGATGGGCGCTGGTGGCACTTTTTATAAAAATGTAAAAGATAAAAATTATATCGTAAACAAAGAATTCATGGGAAAAGAATTTTTAATCAAAGATTCATTGCCCAACTTGAAATGGAAAATGGAATCGGAAACCCGAGTAATTGGCGGATACAATTGTTTTAAAGCAACAGCAATTCGACCAGCGAGCAAAACCGATTTTAGAAATTTTAGACCAAAAGAAGAAACCGCAGCAACCAAAAAAGCCGATTCTGAAAAGAAAACTACTTTGCTGGACAATATCGAAATGCCAAAAGAAATTGCAGTTACAGCTTGGTACACGCCAGAAATTCCAGTGAACCAAGGACCAGAAAATTATTGGGGTTTGCCAGGATTAATTCTTGAAGTCAACGACGGAAAAACAACAATTTTGTGTTCAAAAGTTGTAATGAATGCCAAAGACAAAGTCGAAATTAAACCTTCGTCAACTGGCAATGTCATAACTCAAGAAAAATATGATGAAGTTGTTCTTAAAAAAATGGAAGAACTAAAAGAAATGAATGGCGGAAAAGGTTTTGGTCAAGGAATGGGTGGAATGAGAATTGGTCGATAAATTAGATAATTTGTCAATTTGATAATTTGATAATTAAAAATCGATTTATAAATAATATTAAAGTAAATGAAAAAACTTTCTATTCTCTTTTTTCTATTTTCTATTTTCACATTTTCACAAAATAT
>JAYTMQ010000149.1:0-14219 GCA_043728355.1 Bacteroidota bacterium | reverse complement strand
ATTGGTAAAAAAATATTGACTTTTGCAACTGATTATGCTGTAGAAAAAAATTTACCTAAAATTGTGATGACCGTAATTTCGTCTAGAATCGAACTAATTAGCTGGTACAACCGTCACGGATATTTTGATACCGGAGAGCGAGAACCTTTTCCTGACAATCATTCTGAAGATGTAATTTCTGGTGAGAAATTAGAATTTATTATTTTAGAGAAAGTCATTTAAACAAAAAAATCCGAAACTTTCGTCTCGGATTTCCTTCGCACTAATAAATTAATATTATAGGTTTATCTCAACCTGTCCACAGATTTTACGAGATCATCGTCCTTTTTAATTGCTATATTTGCTAAAACTAACAAAACAATGACAACAATTGGCAGAAACATCCCAATACCTTTCTCGGAAACCAAATTGGTTTCTCCAGATATATTTAGTGAACGATATACAAACAATCCTAATAAAATTAAATTTAAAATCATATTCAATCTGTTGATTACAAATTGATTTTGTCGTTTATTATATGATAAAATACTTAATAATGATAATGTTAAACTTAATCCAAATAATGTCGAATAAACCACATTTTGCATAAAAAACATTTCTTTTCCTGAGCTTAATGTGTAAAGAGGAAGAAAAAACGGTAAAACGCCTGCAACCAAAATGGCAAGTACTAAATATATAGTTTGAATGCGTTGTAACATTTTGATTTAATAATTTTAGCAAAAATATAGTATCTTTTTGAAAAATACTATTGTATAACAAAAAAAAATTGTATTATTGCATAACAAATTCGTAAGTACTTCATTTTACGAACAATTCGAGATTAAAAAAACTCCACATTATATCATTTTTCTACAAATCAATTAAATTCTGAAAACATTTATGTTTGACATTTCTGTACTTAAAGAAATGAAGCTAACTGAGCTTCAAGACATTGCGAAATTATCTAAAACAATTAAATTTGCTGGAGTAAAAAAAGACAACTTAATTAGTCTTATTTTAGAACAGCAAACAATTTTTGATGCTCCAAAAGCAAAAGAAATTATTGAAATAACTGACGAAAAACCAAAAAGAGCCAGAATTGTTACTGAAAAAAAACCAGCAACAGTTAAGCCTGAACCAGTTTCATTGTTTTCTGAATCTGATATTATTGAAGTTCAAAAAACTGAAAATTCTGATGAAGTTATTTTAGAAGAAGCTGTAAATGTTCCTAAAAAAGGAAATAAAATCACAAAATTCAATAAAGCTGAATACGAAAGAAAAATGGCTTTGAAACAAGAAAAAGCCGAAAAAGCAGCTTTAGAAAATGTTTCGAATGAATCGAATGACGATAATGAAGATTCAAATAATGATGAAAATAGTGTTATTGACGAAAATAAATCTGATGAAAACTTGGAAAATATTTTAGAAAAACCACAAAATCCGAATCAACAAAAAAAATTAAATAATCCAAACCAAAACGGAAACCAAAACGGAAACGGTAATGTAAATCCGAATTTCAAGAACAAGAAAAATAATTTTAGAGATTCAGATTTCGAATTCGATGGAATTATAGAAAGCGAAGGTGTTTTAGAAATGATGCCTGATGGATACGGTTTTCTTCGATCGTCAGATTACAATTATTTAGCTTCGCCAGATGATATTTATTTGTCAACTTCGCAAGTCAGACTCTTTGGTCTAAAAACTGGAGATACTGTCAAAGGAGTTGTTCGACCTCCAAAAGAAGGCGAAAAATTTTTCCCATTGGTTCGTGTTTTAAAAATTAACGGACACGATCCACAAGTTGTTCGCGACAGAGTTTCGTTTGAACATTTGACACCAATTTTTCCTAAAGAAAAATTCAGATTAGCCGAAAAAGGAAGTTCGATTTCTACAAGAATTATCGATTTGTTCTCTCCAATCGGAAAAGGGCAACGTGGAATGATTGTTGCGCAACCAAAGACTGGTAAAACAATGTTGCTTAAAGACATTGCAAATGCTATAGCGGCCAATCATCCAGAGGTTTATTTAATTGTTTTATTGATTGATGAACGACCTGAAGAAGTTACAGACATGCAACGAAGTGTTCGTGGTGAAGTTATTGCTTCGACATTTGACCGTGAACCACAAGAACACGTTAAAATTGCCAATATTGTTTTAGAAAAAGCAAAACGTTTGGTAGAATGTGGTCACGATGTTGTTATACTTTTAGATTCTATAACACGTTTAGCCAGAGCATATAATACGGTTCAACCAGCATCTGGAAAAGTTTTAAGTGGTGGAGTAGATGCTAATGCTTTGCAAAAACCAAAACGATTTTTCGGAGCTGCTAGAAATGTAGAAAATGGTGGTTCGTTAAGTATTATTGCAACTGCACTTACAGAAACTGGTTCGAAGATGGACGAAGTAATTTTCGAAGAATTTAAAGGAACTGGAAATATGGAATTGCAATTGGATAGAAAAATTGCAAATAAACGAATTTTCCCTGCTGTTGATTTAACTTCATCGAGCACAAGACGTGACGATTTGTTATTAGACGAAAAAACATTACACAGAATGTGGATTTTACGCAAATATCTTGCCGATATGAATCCAGTTGAAGCAATGGATTTTATAAACGATAGAATTAAGAAAACTAGAAACAACGAAGAGTTTTTGATTTCTATGAATGATTAATAGTTTTTTTATTTGTAAATCATAAGAACATAAAACTAAAATCCTGAATTTTAACTCAGGATTTTTTTGCTACAATAACGTAAGTATCATAAGCATAAGTTTTTCTATCTATGGTTTTAAGTATTTCAAAACCATTTTTATGAAGAAAAATTTCAATTTCATTTAATGTAAAAACACGTACAGTTGAAAAATCATCAGAAATTAATTTTTTTTCGTTTTCGATAATTTCATAATATTGTGCAGACCAATCGAGCATAAAATTTTCTGAATTTGGTGTCTGAATCCAATTTCCAATTCTGATGTATTGTTTATTGTTAATTAAAGCTTTGTGCGTTATGTCATTGTTAGTCAATATAAATGGAATATACCGGTTTGCATCAATAAAATCAAAAACAAAAATTCCATTATCATCTAGATTTTCATAAACTGATTTAAATGTATCGTCAAGGTCTTTATTAGTGATAATGTAACTTGTTGTTCTTCCAGTAATCAAAATAGAATCCTGTTTTTTTGAAGAAAAACTTCTCATATCAGCTGTCAAGAAATCACCTTTTTTATTTCTTTTTTGAGCAATTTTAATCATTGATTGACTAAAATCTAGACCAAGATAATTGTAATTATTTTCAATAAAACGTTTCGCTAAATTTCCTGTTCCGCAACCAATTTCTAAAATATGCGAACAATTATACTCAATAATAAATCGATTGTAAAATTCGAATTCTTCATCATAATTAATAAATACTTGATACATTTCATCAAAAACTAATGCCATTTTATCATTATATAGTGTTGCCATTTTTTATTTTTTTATAACAATAAATTTATAAAAAAAAGAGCCAACTTTCGATGGCTCTTTTAATTTTAATTTCTAAAATTTAAAATTTATAATTCATTGTTAAATTAAACATTCTGCCTAATTGACTAAAATGGTAACCATCGTAAGTCATTGTAGAATATCTTCCATCAAAAGTTAAAGCATTTGTAATATCACGCAGTGTTGCTGGATTGTCAATATCTACTTGTCCTTTTCCTGATTTATCTGAAACAATATTGAATTTTGGAATTACATCAAGCAAATTATTTACATTGAATGTCAAAGTAATTTTTTTGCTAGGAGAATAATTAATACCTAAATCGGTAACAGTTTTAGTTTCGAATTTTACTCTTAAATTGTCATTAGCAAAATCTGCATTTTTGAAGATTGTTGGTCCAAACATTGTGTTGTTTAAAGACAATCCCCACTGACCAATCTCATAATCAAAACCTAAAATATACTTGAATTTTGGTCTAGATGTAAACATTAATGCGTCTTGAGTTAGATTAAATACTGTTTTTCCAAGTGCTTTTACACTTGCTGGATTTTTCACATCTCCATCAATGCCATTCTCAAAAGTATAATTACCTGCAAGACTACATGACAATTTTCCAGTTCCCAAACCAATATTTCTGTAGCTTGAAACAAAATCTAAACCCGAAGTTTTAGAATCTATGGCATTAACAAAAAAGGCTTGTTCACCTGCACCAAAATCTACAAGATTGCCTAGAACAATTCGGTCTTTAACTTTAATGTTATAGTAGTCTAATGTTAAACTGAAATTTTTAACTGGTTTAAATCCAAATCCAAATGTGATATTTGTAGATTTTTCTGCGGTCAAACTTGGAATACCATTTAACCTTGCGCTTGCAGAAACATTATTTACAATTCCAGTAACTGCAATTTGTCCTCCTGAAAATGTAGATTGAGATTTTTCGGTATAAATCTGGTGTAAAGATGGTGCTCTAAACCCTGTAGATACAGAACCTCTAAATGTTAATTTATCATCAAGCAGCTTGTATCTTGAACTCAATTTCCAAACAGTTGCTGATCCGAAATCACTGTAATTTTCGTATCGTGCTGTGCCATTAATTAAAAAATCTTTAGTTGCGTCATATGCTACATCTAAATATGCGCCAATATTATATCTGTTAAATTTTCCTGAATTTTCTGGAGCATTTCCTTGGAAAGAATCAGCACCAGAACCTTCATATGATGCTTTATCTCCAGCAATAATTTCGAAAGTTTCTGTTCTAAATTCTGAACCAAAACCAATACTTAATTGTTTATCAATGACTTTAGAAATATCAATATTTCCTACATAATGTGTAAAAGATGTTCCTCCGGGTCTAAATGTTATTGGAGAATTTCCTCTATAAACATATGATGTTCCATTTAAAATATCCGATCTATTTTGAGAATTTGAAACTACATAATTTTGAGAATTTCCACCTGTTGTTAAACTTACATCTGTATTCCAATCATTCATTTTAGATTTATAGCCAATTGTTGCATTATAATCGTTCAAATCACCAATAAAATTTGGCACATAACCTTTATAAGATGCTGCAGAACCATTTCCAAATAAATCGTATAAATATTTTTTATCATCTTTCTCTCCAATTCCCCAATTAGGAATTGCACTATTTTCAAAAAGATTCACTGGATTTCTCCAATATGGCGTTCTATAATTAGCAAATGAACTTACTTTTTTATAAACATAAGCAGCATTGTAATAAAATTGTGTATTATCAGAATAATTTACTCCACCATTTACTAAAAACTTGGCAGAAGCTGTTTCTGGTGAACCATTTACATTTCCTGCATCAGGCTTTTCGTTTAAGAAATCATTTATTTGTTTTAAACCAACAGCATTACCATTATTAATAGTAGCTAATTTAGCAGTGTAATCAGCTGATCCTTGGTAAGTTAAAAAAATAGCATTTCTTTGATCATCATCTAAACCAACAATGCTTGTTCCTCCTAAAGTCTTATCCTTATTTACATAACTTTTATAACTAGTTGGGTCAACTTTTACAAACGTATCAAATTCACCTTTAGCATCAACTGTTCCTGGTCTATTTGCCAAATTAACTTTAGAAAAATCTACCGTATAATTCACAAAACCTTTTTCGCCAACTGTCGAACCATTGTTTAGAGCAATTCCAAACATTTCGCCATCACCTTTTCCGGTTATACCTGTTCTCAAAGTTGTGGAACCAATACCAGAGTTTTTCTTTAATATAATATTCATTACACCAGCAATTGCATCAGAACCATATTGTGCAGAAGCACCATCACGCAATATTTCAACTCTTTCGATAGCATCTGTTGGTATCGCAGAAATATCTGCACCTGTTTCGCCTCGTCCTGGCGATGTTTGCACATAAACTAGTGAACTCATGTTTTTACGTTTCCCATTAATAAGCACCAAAGTTCTACTCGGGCCCATATTGCGAATTTCATAAGGATCTAATAATGATGTTGCATCGTTAACAGGAGTTTGAACTGTGTTAAAAGATGGAATTTTATATTGCAAAGCTTTGTCGAATGTTGCTTGACCAGTTGAGTTTAAGTCTTTAGCAGTCAAAACATCAACTGGCAACGCTGATGTTGTGTTGCTTCGTGGTGCAGTTCTGGTTCCTACTACTACAACGTCATCAAGTTTAGAACCGCCATCATCAGTTAAAGTAACATTGATAACTGCACCTTCACTTGCATTTTTTTCAACTTTATCAAATCCTACCGAGCTGAATACTAAAACAGCATTTTCAGAAACTTTAATTTTGTAATTTCCATCGAAATCGGTCGATGTACCTGTAGTCGTACCTTTTTCTTTTACGTTTACTCCAGACAAGCCTGCGCCTGAACTGTCAGAAACTTTTCCGCTCACTTCTTTTTGGGCAAATAGCACCGAAAAGCAGAATAAAAATAATAATAATGTGATTTTTTTCATAATTGTTTTTTTGGTTTGTTAATTTTTTTGGTTTATTGTTAACAAATATAATGATTAAATTAACACTAACTTAACTTTTTATTAATTTTTCAATCATTTTTATCAAATATTCAAAAAAAACTTGCGAAATCATTGATTTGTACGAGTGGCTGTTACGAATTTAACAGTCCGTATTAATATTCCTACGATTTATGTAAAATTATTATAAATTCTCCTAAATAAATCAAAATCTAAAATCATTTAATTCTTTCATTAAATAAAACTATATTTGCACTCCCTAAATTTCGGGATTAAAAACAACTCATATAATGAAAGCAGGAATTGTAGGATTACCAAACGTAGGAAAATCGACTCTATTTAATTGTTTATCAAATGCAAAAGCGCAAAGTGCTAACTTTCCGTTTTGTACTATCGAGCCAAATATTGGTGTTGTAAATGTTCCAGATTCAAGAATTGCAAAACTCGAAGAATTGGTAAAACCAGAACGTGTACAAATGGCAACAGTTGATATTGTTGATATTGCAGGATTGGTAAAAGGCGCGAGCAAAGGTGAAGGTTTAGGAAACCAGTTTCTTGGAAACATTCGCGAATGCAATGCAATTATTCACGTTTTGAGATGTTTTGATAACGATAATATCATTCACGTTGACGGTAATGTAAACCCAATTCGTGATAAAGAAACAATCGATATAGAATTACAATTAAAAGATTTAGAAACTGTTGAAAAACGTTTAGAAAAAGTAAATCGTGCCGCAAAAACTGGCAATAAAGAAGCGCAAACCGAACAAGGATTATTAAATCGAATCCGTGAAAATTTATTACAAGCAAAATCAGCAAGAACAGTTACTCCAATTGGTTTTGAAGAAGAAGAATTATTCGAAACGTTTCAATTAATTACTTCTAAACCAGTTTTATATGTTTGTAACGTTGACGAAAATTCAGCAGCGACTGGAAACGCTTATGTTGACCAAGTTCGTGAATTAGTAAAAGACGAAAATGCAGAAGTTATTGTTCTTGCAGTTGGAACCGAAGCCGATATTACCGAACTAGAAACCTACGAAGAACGTCAAGTTTTTCTCGAAGATATGGGTTTAACCGAACCAGGAGCATCGGTTTTGATTCGTGCAGCCTACAAATTATTGAAACAACAAACTTATTTCACGGCTGGAGTTAAAGAAGTTCGTGCTTGGACAATCAATATTGGTGCAACTGCGCCACAAGCCGCAGGAGTTATTCACACCGATTTCGAAAAAGGTTTTATTCGTGCCGAAGTAATTTCGTATGAAGATTATATTCATTATGGTACCGAAGCCAAAGCCAAAGAAGCAGGAAAATTCAAAGTCGAAGGAAAAGAATATATCGTTAAAGATGGAGATGTGATGCATTTTAGGTTTAATGTTTAGTGTTTTTTAAATATTAGATTTTTAAATGCTAGATTTTGTTGAAATAATTTATATATTTGATAAATCTAAATAGTAAAAAAATAAAATGAGTACTTTAGAAATCAATTTGTATAACCATCTAAAAGCAAAGATTGGAGAAACTGAAACCAGAGAGCTCATAGAATTCATTGATTTTAGAAGCGAAGAAAAGCGAACTAATTCTGATAAAATTCTAGCAACCAAACAGGATATTAGTGATGTTCGAATTGAAATAAAAGAAGCTAAAACAGATATGATTAAATGGTTTTTTGCGTTTTTTATGACCTTAATAATTATGATTTTAGGGCTTTATGCCGCTATTTTGTTAAAATGAAATTAATATTAAATTTGAAAAAACCATTTGAGAAATCAAGTGGTTTTTTTGTTATTTCAAAACTGAAAACTCCGTCCGAACACTGATTACTGTTTTTTTGGCTCAATATTTGAATTATAAAAATCAAAATAAATACAATGAAAAAATATTTGTTGATTTTGAGTTTACTTTTTCTTTTTTCTTGCAAAAAAACTGTTGAATTCGAATCAAATTTTCGTTTTTCTAGTGCGCAACCAATCAATGATTCTGAATTGTCAAAAATTCCAAATAAATTTATTGGCGTTTTTATGAATAAAGATTCTACTTATTTGAATATAAATTCGAATAGTATTTTATCGGAAAATTATTCGAGATTTAAAGTGCATAAAATGACCCTAGATTCTTTAAAAACTGAATTTTCTATTCACAACGGAAAATATATTTTAAAAGAAAATAAACAAATTTACGATTCAAAAATAGTTGGAGATTCTATTGAGTTATCTTCAAAAAATGTAGATACTCTATTCGTTTTATCAAAATCTCAAAAAGCGAAACGCATCAATGGACATTTAATAATTAGTCAAAAAGAATCGTTTTATTGGACTTCTAAAATTTTAAATTTAGACGATAATGTTTTGAAAATCAGAGAAATTTTTTCCGAAAAAGATAGAATACGTTTAGATTCATTAACAACTATAAAATCCAAACAAGTTGATTCAGCAACATTTCTCGTTGAACCAACACGTCGAGAATTTAGTAAAATTTTGAACCTTAAAAATTTCGGATACGAACAACAATTTAACAAAATATCAAAATGAATAATGTCAAAAAAGCATTCAGAATAATTCTAAAATCAATACTAGGAATCGTAATATTTGTTCTTGGTTATGCACTTTTATCTTTCGGATTATCAAAAATCGAAGTCAATTCTGATGTGGTTCAAAATCAAGAAATTGACATTTATATAAGTACAAATGGTGTTCATACTGATATTGTTGTGCCAATAAAAAATGAAATCAAAGATTGGACAAATGATATAAATTTCAATCATACCAAGACCAAAGATTCGATTATGAACTTTGTAGGAATAGGGTGGGGCGACAAAGGTTTTTATCTAGAAACGCCAGAATGGGCTGATTTAAAAGCAAGTACAGCCTTTAAAGCCGCAACAGGATTAAGTACAACTGCAATGCATACCACTTTTTACAAAACTTTAAAAGAAGACGAAAGTTGTAAGAAAATCAAAATTTCTAAAGAAAATTATATCAAATTAGTTGCTTATATTTCTTATAGTTTCCAAAAGGATTCCAATTCAAAAACAATCAATATTCCAAATAATTTCTATGGTAAAAACGATTCTTTTTATGAAGCCAATGGCAGTTATAGCCTCATAAAAACCTGTAATACTTGGGCAAATGCTGCGCTAAAGGCTAGTAACCAGAAAGCTGCATTTTGGACACCAATGGACAGCGGAATTTTTTGTCATTATAAAAATTAAATTCTATTTGCTATATTTGAAGAAAAAAAATGAAAATCAATTGTCAATTTTTTATTCTAATTTTGTTTTTTGCCATTCTAGAATCTTATTCGCAAGATTATAAAAATGTTGATGGATTAGTAAAAAACTATCCAAAATCATTTGAAAACACATCAGTTTTAGCATCAAAAATCTCAAATGATTTTAAAACGGAAAGCGAAAAAGCTAGAGCAGTTTTTTGTTGGATAGCTTACAACGTTGAATATGATGTAAAAACTTTTTTAAATCCAGAAACACAATCATTTTCATACAGAAATGAAACCGATAAATTAGAAAAACTCAAGAAAATTGAAAATCAAATTATATACCGATCTTTTAGAAGAAAAATGGCGGTTTGCGAAGGTTATTCGGTACTTTATTCTCATTTAGCAAAACTTGTTGGCTTAAATTCTGAGATCATAAAAGGTGCAAGTAAAACTGTTTTGACAGATATTGGCATTAAGCGAATTGTAGAAAATCACGCTTGGAACGCCGTTCAAATTGATGGAACTTGGCGTTTGGTCGATGTAACTTGGGGCGCAGGATTTTATGATTATTCTACTCAAAAATTCAATCAAAAATTCAATCCAGTTTATTTTGATTTGCCATCAAATAATTTTTTTATGAATCATTTTCCGACTTCTGGAACTTGGAATAAAGAAACTCTTGACAAAAATTTATATTTAAGATTGCCATTGGTTTATGAAAAATTTTTAAAAGAAAAATGTGAAATTTTAGATCCTAAATCTGGAATTATCGAAGCTTCTAACCATCAAAAAATTAGTTTTAAAATTAAAAATCTTTCAAAATCTAATTTAATTCAATATCAAAATAATCGTGGAGATATTGTTAAAATTGAACCCGTAAAAGAAGAAAATAATAGTCTAGAATTTATAATTGATTATCAAAAAAAAGATGGTAAGTTTATAACGTTTTTTATTGATGGAATTTCCACAATTGCTTTTAAAATTATTCCGAGAAAATAGAATTAGTGTATTTATTTAGAACATTTTTTTTTTAATTTTATTTGCTTTAATAATTTTTTTTGTTGATTCAGTTGCCTTTGGTTTTAACCAAAGGTCTTGATAAATGATTACTATATTGGCTTTAGCCAAAACTATTTTTGCTAAAGCCAATAATTGACCCATTTCTATACCGTTGACTGAAGTCAACGGCAATTAATAAAATCTTTAAAATAAATATTAAAGATTTTTATTTTAATTTTTTGAAATAATTTTAAAAGTAATTTTTAAGCAAAAACTACTCATTACTTTGTCAATAACTTTAAAAAAACCACATTTTATACCAATTCGAATTTCATTATATTAGCAGAATATCGATAAAATTAAAATGTCAGACGAAACCACAAAATACGACGAAGATAATATACGCTCGCTCGACTGGAAAGAACATATCAGAATGCGACCAGGAATGTACATCGGCAAACTCGGTGACGGCTCTTCGCCCGATGATGGAATATACATTTTACTAAAAGAAGTTCTCGACAATTGCATCGATGAATTTGTAATGGGTGCAGGAAAAAACATCGAAGTAACCATAAAAGACAAAACAGTAACCGTTCGAGATTATGGTCGTGGAATTCCGCTAGGAAAAGTTATCGATGTAGTTTCAAAAATGAATACGGGTGGAAAATACGACTCATTAGCCTTCAAAAAATCAGTTGGATTAAATGGTGTTGGAACAAAAGCCGTTAACGCATTATCAAATTATTTTAGAGTAGAATCCGTTCGTGATGATAAGCAAAAAGGCGCAGAATTTTCAGCAGGAAATTTGGTTTTAGATGAAGAAATTATCGAAACTACCAAACGAAAAGGAACCAAAGTAACCTTTATTCCAGATGAAGCAATTTTCAAGAATTATAAATTCAGATACGAATATGTAATAAAAATGCTTAAAAATTATTGTTACTTGAACAATGGTTTAACGATACTTTTTAATGGAGAAAAATACTATTCAGAAAACGGTTTGCGCGATTTATTGGAAGAAACAATCCACGCAGATGATCTCGAATATCCAATAATTCATTTGAAAGGAGAAGATATCGAAATTGCACTTACTCACAGTAAAACACAGTATTCAGAAGAATATCATTCGTTTGTAAACGGACAAAACACCACTCAAGGTGGAACGCATTTAGCAGCTTATCGAGAGGCAATCGTAAAAACAATTCGAGAATATTACAATAAACCTTTCGAAGCGTCAGATGTGCGAAAATCGATTGTAACTGCAATTTCTGTTAAAGTTATGGAACCAGTTTTTGAATCGCAAACCAAGACAAAATTAGGTTCAACCGATATGGGTTCAGAAGTTGGAATGCCATCGGTTCGTACTTTCGTAAATGATTTTGTGAAAAATAAACTCGATAGTTATTTACACAAAAATCCAGCAACAGCCGATGCGCTTTTACGAAAAATTTTGCAAGCCGAACGTGAACGAAAAGAACTTTCGGGCATTCGTAAATTAGCAAAAGATCGTGCTAAAAAATCAAGTTTGCACAACAAGAAATTACGTGATTGCCGGGTGCATTTGACCGATTCTAAAAATGTTCGATATTTAGAATCTACCATGTTTATTACCGAAGGTGATTCAGCTTCGGGTTCAATCACAAAATCTCGTGATGTCAACACACAAGCGGTTTTTAGTCTTCGCGGAAAGCCTTTGAATTCGTATGGAATGAGCAAAAAAATTGTTTATGAAAACGAAGAATTCAACCTTTTACAAGCCGCATTAGACATAGAAGAATCAATGGAAGACTTGCGTTACAACAACATTGTAATCGCCACTGATGCCGATGTCGACGGAATGCACATTCGTCTTTTATTGATTACTTTTTTCTTGCAATTTTTTCCGGAATTAATAAAAGAAGGACATTTATACATTCTTCAAACGCCACTTTTTAGAGTTCGAAACAAGAAAGAAACCATTTATTGCTATTCAGAACAGGAACGCAAAGATGCGATTGAAAAATTGAAACCAAAACCTGAAATTACTCGATTTAAAGGTTTAGGAGAAATTTCGCCCGACGAATTCAAGAATTTTATTGGCGAAACCATACGACTTGACCCAGTAATGATGGACAAAAACACTTCGATTGAGCAATTATTATCTTTCTATATGGGTAAAAACACGCCTGATCGTCAAGAGTTTATCATTAAAAATTTGAAAGTGGAATTAGATCAAATTGAAGCGAATTAATCCAAAAAAATAAGTGTCAGAAAATATTCAAAATACAATTTTATTTACTCAAGTTGTCGATTTGGTGCATCAATCCAAACTTCAAGTTGTTCGAGCTATAAATCAAACGATGGTTTATACTTATTATGAAATTGGTCGAATGATTGTTGAAGATGAACAAAAAGGAGAAAGTCGTGCTGAATATGGAAAACAGATTTTAAAAGGACTTTCGGTTTTGTTAACTTCTAAATTTGGAAAAGGATTTTCATTAAGAAACCTTGAACAAATGAGGGCTTTTTATTATGCTTATTCAATTTCCGCATCAGTGATGCGGATTTCCGAAAGTTCAATTACGCAGTCACTGCCTGCGTTTTTTAAAATTCCAATTACGCAGTCACTAACCGCGTTTTCTGACGACCCAATTCCCCAGTCAGTGACTAGGGTTTTCAACTTAACTTGGACACATTATAATCTTTTGGTTCGAATTGACAATGTAAATGAACGAAGTTTTTATGAAATCGAAGCCGTTAAAAACAATTGGAGCGTTCGTGAATTGCAACGTCAATATGATACTGCACTTTATTCAAGATTAATTTCAAGTCGCAATAAAGAAGAAGTTTTAGCACTTTCAAAAGTGGGTTGGATTATCGAAAAACCTAGTGATATTATTAAAGATCCATATATTTTGGAGTTTTTAGAATTGCCAGAACTCAGTTCATTTTCTGAATCGGAACTTGAAGAAGGAATCATTAATAAATTAGAACATTTTCTGATGGAATTGGGCAACGGATTTACATTCGTCGCAAGACAAAAAAGAATTTCGTTTGATGATAAACATTTTCGAATTGATTTGGTTTTCTATAATAGAATTCTGAAATCATTCGTGTTAATTGATTTAAAAATAGGAGATTTAAAACATCAAGATTTGGGGCAAATGCTAATGTATGTGAATTATTATGACCGAGAAATGCGTTTAGAAGACGAAAACAAAACTATCGGAATTGTGCTTTGTCAAAACAAAAGCGAATTGGTTGTCGAATATACGTTGCCTGAAAATAATAATCAGATTTTTGCAAGTAAATACAAAACTGTTTTGCCGAGCGAAGAAGAGTTTATAAGAATATTAGAAAATCAATTAAAATGAAAAAAATATTGTTTTTATTGATTTTATCTTTGTTAATCTCTTGTAAATCAGAAACCAAAGAAGAAGTAGAAAAAACAGTTCTGAAACCAGAACCAATTAAAAAAATTCAAATTTCGGCTAACGAAAAAAATCTAATTTATAATTTAGATAACAATACAATTGTCGTCAATAAAGATACAATTCGAATCGAAAGTCCATTTATTTATTC
>JAYTMQ010000148.1:0-9359 GCA_043728355.1 Bacteroidota bacterium | reverse complement strand
TTGTCCTCCTGGGTAACCTGTGTGACGAATGTATGTTTTTTCGTCCATTTTGTTACCTGTAAGGTTAATTTTTTCTGAGTTGATAACAATTACGTTATCACCACAGTCCACATGCGGAGTGTAACTTGGCTTGTACTTGCCTCTCAAGATCATAGCGACCTTCGATGCAAGACGTCCCAGGTTGTGACCGTCAGCGTCTACCACAATCCATTCTTTGGATACGGTTGCTTTGCTTGCTGATACTGTTTTGTAGCTTAATGCGTTCACAATAATTTTATTTTTAATTAAACATTTGTCCAAAACATTGAATTAATCAATAATTTCGGACTGCAAAAGTACACTTATTTTTTTAGAAAACAAATGAGTTTGTAAAATTTCTTTTTTATTGTTTTTCAGGACTTTACAAATATTCAAAAAACTTTCTCGAATAGCCCTGACGTAAGGGAAAAACGTTTTATGCCATGGTTCGGCATAAAACTTTTGGAAAGGCGGCAGGAATTGCAATTACTGAAATAGGTCAAGACATTCGCTTCTTAAAAATGAAAAATAAATTGTAATAAATTTTTACTATTTTTACATATTATATATAGGTATGAAAACTAAAGCTACATTAAAAAATATCGCACAAGAATTGGGCGTTTCTGTTTCTACGGTCTCTAAGGCGTTGAATGACAGTCCAGAAATTAGCGAATCGACTAAAAATAAGATTCAAGAATATGCGAAATTGAAGAATTACAAACCCAATATTTTTGGTTTGAATCTCAAGAATCGTTCTACAAAAACAATTGGTGTAATAATTCCGAATATTTTAAATTCGTTTTTTGCTAAGGTTTTTTCTGGTATAGAAAAAGTGGCTGAACAAAAAGGTTATAACGTAATTACTTGTATATCAAACGAATCGATTGAAAAAGAAATTTCTACACTCGAAATATTGAGCAACGGAACGATTGATGGTTTTATTGTTTCGATGTCTGAAGAGGCGCAGAAATTACAAGAATTTAATCATTTTTCAGAGATAATTAAAGACGGAACGCCTATTGTGATGTTTGACAGAATTGCCGAAGAAGTCAATTGTGACAAAGTTATTGTCGACGATTATGACTCGGCTATAAATGCAATGAATAATTTAATAAAAACGGGTTGTAAAAATATTGCTCTTTTTTCAGTAATTGACAATTTGAGTGTCGGAAAATTGCGTGCTAAAGGTTATTTTGATGCTTTGGCAAATAATATAATTTCGATTAATGAAAACCTTGTAATTTTATCAGATAATGAAACTGATTTTAATGTAAGAGCATTAAAATTATTCGAGTCTCAAAAAATTGATGCTATTTTTGCCGTCGATGAGATTTCGTCGGTTTTTGCTCACAAAAATGGTTTAAAAAACGGGTATAAAATTCCTGAAAATCTATCGATTATTGGCTTTGCAGATGGCGTTTGGGCAAGAAGATTGTCGCCAAGTTTATCAACAATTAGTCAACATGGTCCAGAAATTGGTGAAGTTGCAGCCAATTTATTAATAGAAAGGTTAGAAAGCAAAGACGAAGATTATTTGTCAAGAACTGTTGTTGTAAAAACCGAGTTGAGATATAGAGAATCGACAAAAAAAGTTGAATTACTTTAATAAGGATAACTAATAGAATCAAAACTAGGGTGCATTTTAAACAAATCATATTGCAATCGCTGGTTTTTCATTTGTTTTAAATCGAAATAATATTTCAAATCATTTTTGAAGTTATTGAGTTTGTCATTTTTTCTTTTTGCAAAACTAAAAACAACATTCACAATTCCACATTCTTGAATTGCTCCTTTACACATTTCGCAAGGTTCAAAAGTTGTCATTAATGTTAATTCTTGTTTGTTTAATTTAGAGAATTTTTGATAACCTATTTTTTTGAAATAATCATCAATTGCATTTATCTCGGCGTGACCACTAGGATTGTTATTTTTTACCACGTCGTTTCTACCAACGCCAACAATAGAATCTTTATAAAGTAGAATCGACGAAACAGGAACATCTTTTGTCAAAATACTTTCTTTTGCAAGCAATAATAGTTTAGTTTCGTACTTTTTGGCATCAATATTTGTTGAAAAAAGATACAAATAACTGTAACAATACATTATTAAAAATGAAAACAGAAAACCAAAAACAAAAGCAATAATAAAAAAAAGTTTTTTTGAATTATAAATTTTCATAGAATTATATATATATCAAATTTAGATATTTTTTAAAACAAAAATTGTAATAAATTTGATAAATTTAAAATCAATTGAAAAAAACACTTGTAGATTTGACCTATTTTTCTTTTCAAAACTCAGATTCAAAAAAAATAATTGAATCCTGCAAGAGCACTATTGGTTTTCTTGAAAAATCCTTTGATGATTTAACCACACATTTTGTTGTTCGGTCAAAAAATAATTTCGATACGTTAGAAATAAATTTTTTAAAAATTCATTTTTTTAAAGGCAATATTTTGAAAAAACGGCAAGTTCCTTTTCGATTTAATCGGTTTATAAAATCTCTAAAACCTGACTATATTTTGGTTAATGGTTTTGGATATGCACATTATTTGATTTTCTTGAAATTAATATGTCCTAAATCGAAAATACTTTTGCAATGTAACGGATTTGCCCCGAAACCATTCGGAATTAAAAAAATAGTATACCAAATTTCAGATTTTTTTATTGATGGTTATCTTTTTACAGGAATTGAAAATGCTAAAGATTGGTATGAATCGAAAGTTTTCAAGAAAGAAAAAGTTTTTGAAGTAATGGAAGGTGCTACACATTTTAAATTTGATAAATCAATAACTCGAATTGAAAATAGTTATTTATGGGTTGGTGGTTTGAATGAAAATAAAGATCCATTGACCATATTAAAAGCATTTAATAGATTTTTACATCTAGAACCAACGGCAACATTGACAATGGTTTTTCACGAAAACGATTTTCTTCCAGAGGTTACTTTTTATAGATCTACAAATAAAAAATTAGAAAAATCAGTTTTTTTACAAGGATTTGTTACAAATAATGAACTAGAAAAAATCTATAATCAATATCAATTTTTTGTTTTAGGGTCACATTACGAAGGTAGTGGTTATGCATTGCTTGAAGCAATGGCTTGCGGTTGTGTGCCAATTGTTACTAACATTCCATCGTTTAAATATATGACAAACAATGGCGATTGTGCATTATTATTTTCGCCTAGTAGCGAAGAGGAATTATTCAATCAATTGATAAAATCTCAAGAAATTGATATTTCAATTTACCAGAAGAAAGTTTTGAAACAGTTTGAAGAAAATTTATCGTTTAATGCCATTGCTAAGACAATCACTAAAGTTTTTCACTCATTATAAAATAAATCATAAATAACTTGAATTGAATCTTCCATTTTAAAATTCTCAATTCTATTAGCCATTAAATTCTTACTTAATAAAAAGTCTATTTTATTAAGTAATTTTTCTTTTTCTTGACTAAAATAAAAATCATCATCGTCTATTTTGGTTTCGATAGCAATTGTACTTACGACTTTGCAACCAGAATATAATGCTTCTTGAAGCACAGTTCCGCCACCTTCGGATTTTGAAGTATGCAAAAAAATCTTTGAATTATTCATAAATTTTAAAACATCGATATGTGACAATGCACCCAAAAAAATTATTTTATCTGATATTTCTAATTCAAAAGTTAGTTTTTTTAACAATTCCATTTCTTCGCCATCACCAATTATAACTGCTTTAAAATTTTTATTTTCGAGAAGTGAAATTATTTCAATAAATAAAGAATAATTTTTTAATGCACCTAAATTTCCAACGCCCAAAATATCTATTTCTCTGAGATTTACATTCAATTCTGGAAATAAATTGCGAGTTATTGCAACGTTTGCAATTTTGTCTATTTTTATATTATGGTATTTAAAAAACAAATCGCTTTGTTGTTTTGACATCAAAACAAGCTGATTTTTTGGGATTTTTAATAATTTAATGAATTTATTATCAGCATTAATATCTTGACCAAGCAACCAAACTATTTGTTTAATATTTAGCAAATAACTAAGAAACCAACCAATTAGAGCGCTTTCTCTGTACCAAAAACAAAGTATTCCATCATATTTATTTTTTTTGCCTAGTGAATTTCCCTTAAAAATTGCTTTAATTAAAAACGGAATTTGTCGAAAAATCGATTTAAATTTGCTCCCAATTGGATATACATTTACATTTCCAACTGCATATTTTTTTGAAAAAAATGGATACATCAAACTAATTACATCAATTTCTACATTTGTATTTTGAGCAAAGGATTGTGTAAACTGACTTATAAAAGGAACTACACTGTCTTCATCAATGCTTTTCGGAAAAATTGGTGTTATGAATAATAATTTTTTAGTCATATTTTTTTAAAAAACCATTTTCAAGATTATACTTTTTATTTGCAAATTGCTTCGCTTTTTTTCCATGTGATATTGCAATTATAGCAAGTTCTTTTTTCGCAACTAAATCTTTTAAATAATTAAATATTTTAAGTTCTAATGCTTCATCTAATTGATTTGTAACTTCGTCCAACAATAAAATTTTTGGTTTAAAATACAATGCTCTAGCCAATGCAATTCTTTGTTTTTGACCACCAGAAAGTTTTTTACTTTCAATTAATAAACTTGTGTTCAAACCATCTGACAGGTTATCGATCCAATCGATTAAATCGAGTTTGGTTAATATTTCATTTAAAAAATCAAAATCTACTTCGTCGCTGTTCAACATTGTAATGTTTTCTAAAACACTACCTTGAAACAAGAATGGCTGCTGTGAAACATAACCAATAAAAGGGAAAAGATTTTGGTTTGATGCTACATTTAAACCATCAATTAATATAACTCCTTTTTTTGGAGAATACAATCCTGAAATTATATTCAAAAGTGTGGTTTTTCCTTGACCAGAATTGCCCGAAATTGAAATAAAATCTCCATTTTCGATGTCAAAATTTATGTCTTTTAAAATCACTTCACTGTTGAACTCAAACTCGATATTTTTTAGTTCTAAATTAGTTTTAAAATGATATTCTTGATTTTTAATTTCATTAATTTCATTGTAATTATTCAAAATCTCAACAACTTTTCTATTGGCTTTTATGTCTAAAATAGCATTAAGAATTTTATTAAATGAAGGAATTATTTTTAAGCTCGAACCAGCAAAAAAAGACAATAGAATTAAATTGTTTTGGTTTTTATTAAAGGTAAAAAACAAAATAGCAAATGACAAACCAACGATAAATAAAATTTCAAAATATCTTGAATTAGATTGTTTAAATGCGGTTAACAATGCCAGTTGATTGTTATTAGATTCGTTTGAAACATTGAACTTATGTTTAAATTTTGATTCAGATTTTGCAATTTTTATTTCTATGAATCCGTAAAAAACATTCATTATATTTTTTACATTTTCTTGGTACAAATTAACAATTACTTCGTTAAAAAAATCGACTTTCTTTTTTTGAAATTTTAATATTAATACCGCAAATATTAACAATATTGCAAATGAGAAAAATGTTATTAATGGATTATAAACCAAACCTATAACAATTACAAATAAAAGAATTATTGTTTCAGAAAAAATATTATAAAACGAAAATAATATATTAGTCGAAAAAGTCATTGGAAGTTGAAAAACATCTCTAAAAAAAATATTTTTATCTGATGAGTTATAATTATTGTAGTTTTCGTAAATAAATCTGGTCATTAATCTGTCTGAAATTGAACTTGAAATTGAGTAAACATATTTTGATTGTATCTTAATAATTTGAGCTTGAATACTGTTTTTTAAAATATAAAAAACAATCAAAGAACCAAGTAAACATAAAATTAAATTGTTATTTAAATCAATATTTAAATAATCTGATACAATTTTTTTTAACCTGTTTTTGTCCAAAAAAATAAGAATTATTGGAACCAAATATACAATCGATAAAAAATCTAAAACTGTATTAATAAAAGAGTAAAAAACAAAAATTGGAAGTTTTTTTCTTTTTAACTTTGGAATCAGATTATAAGATTTTAATAATAATTGTATCAATTTTTTGATTTGTATAATGGTAAATTAAAGATAATTCTAAAAATCAATTCAAAATTATAAAAAAATATTTTTATTTTTCCATTAAGTAAAAAAATGACTGAATTTCCAGCTAAAGACCAAAATAAAAATATTAAATTTTGAACACTAAATCTTTGGTGTTTTTTTAGAATATAATGAAGTGCCGCAACCCTATAAAAATAGGCTTTATCATTGTTTATGCGATTTGTTTTTTCTCGATAATGATATGCTTTTGCGCTTTTTATTACATTGATTTTATGATTCAGACCAATAGTTAAATCATAATTATCTCCAATTCCATTTTCATAAAAAGCAGTGTCAAAAAGTACTTTTTTTAAATTTTCTGCTTTAATAATCGAAGCACCAAGTCCATAAATTGGAGTTTTAAATACATCTTCTTTAAAATTTGTAATTATTGGCCAACCTGATTTAGAAATAAAATTTCCTTTTTTTATATAAAAATCGACGATTTTTTTAGTGAAATAATTTTCATAAAACTGTTTTCTATCAATTTCGAAACCAACCGAAAAACCAAAAATATAGGCTAAAAATAAATTAAATATTGATTTTTTTGGTTCGCAATATGTCCATAAATTATTTTTATTTTCCATTATTAAACCTGAACAAACTACTTCATTTGGATTTGATTCTAGAAATAAAACTAGACTTTCTAAATAATTTTCAGAAATTTCTATATCATCATCACAAAGAAAAATATAATTAGAAGTACATTTTTTAATACCGATATTTCTCTGCTCGCAAACAGATGGTTTTGAATGAATAATTTGTAAAACAGAATTGTTAAAATTACCTAAAAGTTGATTTTTTTGAATCGCAAAATCACTTGAATCGACAATTATTACCTCATTTGGAACAAAAGTTTGTTTTTCTATTGAAGCCAAAGTTCGATTTAAAGAATCTAATCTGTTTCGAGTTGGAATTACAACGCTAACGGTTTTTATAATATTCATTTTACCTTCTCAAAACTTAATTTATAATCTTACAAAACAAGTTGCCGTGCAATTTCTCTTTTGACAATGGCTTTATAATTGCTTTTATTTCATCGCCAGAAACCCATTTAGATAATTTAAACTTTAAATTTTCATTTAAAATATAGTTATAATGATAGTTGTATTTTTCCAAAATAGAAATGATTTTTATGGTTTCATCTATAAATTTTCCAGTAAATTCAAATTCGATTAATGGAATTTTGTAAGATAAATTAGATAGTATTTTAAACTCATATCCTTCGACATCAATTTTGCAAAAATCAGGTAAACCATATTCATTTATTAAATAATCTATAGATTTTACCTCAACAGTTTCTTCATTATTCCAATAGACATCTTTTGTTGTAAAACGTTCAATAAATTTATCCGACAACGTGGCAACTTCACTATAATTTGATAGTTTTAATGTCTTTTTTTCATTTTTTGAACCAACTGCAAAAGGCAAATATTTAAAATTAGGATGATTTATTTTATCTAAACTTATCCAACAAAAACTTTGTGGTTCAAAAGCAATAACTTTTGCGCCAACAGAAAGCATTAGTTTGCTTTTTTTGCCAATATTTGCACCAATATCAAAACATAAGTCATTTTTTGAAAATAAATTTGAATAAAATTTTATTTCTTTTTGAAGATTTAGAAATGGAATTTTTCGAATTAATTTATTTATAAATTTTTCAACCATCACTTACTAATCATCATTAATCCACCCGCCAAAATCGACTTGGTTTTCAATTTCAATCCTTTTATAGAATTTTTATTTTTCAACCTAGAAAACTCCACTTCATTAACGACTTTTTTTACGGCATAATCGTAGTATTTTCTGGAATAAGTACGTTCAAATTCAATTTGTCGGTCGGTTGAAGTTTCCCAATCGGGTGCAATTGTAATTTTGTTTTCGATTTCGTTATACAACGAAGTTCCTTTTATTGGATAGGCAATTGTTATGGTATATAATGTTGGATTGGCCTCTTTGAGATACTCGATCGTTTCTGTAATATCAGCTTCGTTTTCGCCAGGATAACCAAGCATAATGAAAGTTCCAGTTTCGATTCCGAGTTTATTGGTGTCTTGTATCATTTTTTTGACGTGATTAACATCGACTCTTCGATCCATTAAATCTATGATTTTTTGCGAACCACTTTCGGCACCAATCCATATTCTAAAACAACCAGCTTCTTTCAATAATTTAAGAATTTCGTCATTCAATCGTTCTGCTCTTGTAATGCATTCAAACCGAATTTGAGCGTTTTGTTTGACCACTTCTTCGTGAAAAGCTGTAAGCCATTTGTGACTTATTGTAAAAACATCGTCAACAAACCAAATTGCATCGGGATTGTATTTGTCCTTTAACATTTTCATTTCTTGAGCGACTAAATGCGCTGGTCGTCGTCGGTAACTTTGCCCATAAACCGCTGTGCTGCACCATTTGCAAGTATACGGACAACCACGCTGTGTAGAAATAGTCATCGAGCTTTCGCCATGATTATTTTTCCACGTTTCGAGGTATTTTTCGTTCGGAATCGCATCTCGATTGGGCAATGGCAAATCATCTAATTCTCGAAATTTAGTTCTTGCTGCTGTTTTGACAACTTCATTATTTTCAAGAAAAGCAATGCCGTTTATTTCATGAAAATTCTCGTTATTCATTATGGCATTGTACAATTCAAAAGTAGTTTCTTCGCCTTCGCCAATAGTCAGAAAATCGGCTCCAGTTTGCAGATAATTCTCTAAATTATAAGTTACATCTGGACCACCAAGAATTATTTTCGGGAAATTATAAGTTTCGGTTTTTAGTGTTTTTATTAATTTGACGACTTCAATTTTCGTCATCAAATTAGTATAAATGCAAACGATTTTTGGTTTTTTATCTAAAATAAAATCCAATTGTTCTTGTTGCGAATAAAAAGTCGAATCAAAAACATCGTTATCAATATTTTTACTTAACAAATAAGAAGAAACATACAACAAACCCAATGGTGGATAGGGTTTCATTATTTTTTGTTCCTTCGCATCGTCAGACAAATAATAGGCGTGTGTAAATAAAATACTCATCGTTTTTGCAATGTTATAATGTAATGATCGGCAAATTTTGATAGAAATGACACATTTTTGATGCGGTTTTCTAGAAAACTTAAAATCTTTGTAACTATTCAGCCTGCAATTTAGTGATAGTTTTAAAAGCAAACAATATATTTTGTCCATTTTTTATGCACGTATCAGTTACCGAACGAATGATTGCATAGATTTGTGCACCTCTTTCGGTTTT
>JAYTMQ010000147.1:0-7691 GCA_043728355.1 Bacteroidota bacterium | reverse complement strand
GGACAACAAACCCGAAGATTTTTTGGTGTAAATGTTGAACACAAATTTTCAGAAAAGTTCAACTTAGGTGCTACTTTCTTAAGAATGTCTGAAAGACCTTTTACAATAAAAACGGTTTATGGACAAGAATCTGTAAACAATACAATATTTGGATTTAATACCAATTTTTCTACCGAAGTTCCATTTTTAACTAGAATGGTAAACAAATTGCCAAATATGGATACCGATGTTCCATCTAATGTTACTTTTAAAGGCGAAGTTGCTTTTTTAAAACCAGATACACCTGACGCCGATAAATTTAACGGAGAAACAACAGTTTATGTTGATGATTTTGAAGGTTCGCAAAGCAATATTGATATGCGATCGCCAAATGCTTGGAGTTTGTCTAGTGTTCCTAAAAAAGGAGCGTTATTCGATTCTAAAGATTTTAGCGCAGATAAAACCACAATAGAATCGGGCGAAAAAAGAGCTAAAATGAGTTGGTACAATATAGACCAAACTTTTTTTAGTGGCACAAGACCATCTGGTGTTACTGACAATGATTTATCATTAAACAAAACAAGAAGAATTTTTAATATCGAATTGTTTCCAAATACTGATATTGCTCAAGGTCAAAATTTGAATTTGAACACATTAGATTTATCCTATTTTCCATCAGAACGTGGACCATACAATAACAATAGTGCATTTGCAACCAACCCAAAAGACAATTTTGGAGGAATAATGCGTTCTATAAGTTCGACAAATTTTGAGCAAAGTAATGTCGAATTCATTCAATTTTGGTTAATGGATCCTTATTATAATGAAGGTCCAGGCAACCCAAAAGAAACTTTAGATACCAACACTGGTAAAGTTTATTTTAACCTTGGTGAAATTTCTGAAGATGTTTTATCTGACGGGAAAAAGCAATACGAAAATGGTTTACCTGCAAATGGGTCAACCTTGCCAAGTGCTCCATCAATTTGGGGAAAAGTACCATCGTCTCAATCATTAATTTACGCATTTGATACAGACCCAGCGAATAGAGCCATTCAAGATGTTGGTTTAGATGGTTTACCAGATAATCAAGAAAGTGCGTTTTATACAAATTTTGCTAGTGAACCCGATCCAGCAGCCGATAATTATCAGTTTTATTTAGAAGCTGGTGGCGATATAATTAACAAATATAAAAATTATAACAACGTCCAAAGCAACTCTCCTGTTGATATAACCAATAACAACAGAGGAAATTCTACTATCCCAGATGTTGAAGATATTAATCGCGACAACACAATGAATACTGTAAGTGCTTATTACGAATACAGTATCGATATGAAACCAAATATATCTAGATCCGACAGATATGTAACTGATATTGTTGTTACAAATGGTATTGATGTTTCAAATGGTCGAAAAATTAATTCTCGTTGGATTCAATATAAAATTCCAATTTCAACTCCCGAAGATAACATTGGCGGGATTTCAGATTTTAGATCTATTCGATTTATGAGAATGTACATGACAGGGTTCGATAATCCATTGACTGTACGATTTGGAACTTTAGATTTAATTCGTGGAGAATGGAGACGATATACTAAAAGTTTAAATTCAACATTTCCAGACCCACCAGCAAGTGGCACTAATTTAGATATTTTATCTGTAGATATTCAAGAAAACAGCAGCCGAACTCCTATAAGATATGTGTCGCCACCAGGCGTAGATCGAGAAGAAGTCAACAACAATAACACAATTGTTAGATTGAATGAAAAAGCTTTGGCATTGAGGGTTTCAGGAAACGGATTGGACGAAGGCGATTCTCGTGGTGTTTTCAAAAATGTTAGTGTAGATATGCGTCAATACAAAAAACTAAAAATGTTTTTACACGCAGAATCACTTCCAGAACCTGAATTGCCAACATTGAGAGATAAAGAAATGGTTGGTTTTATTAGATTTGGAAATGATTTTACCGAAAATTTTTATCAAATAGAAGTTCCGTTGACAGTAACTGCTCCAGGTGCAAACGCTGCAGAACAAATTTGGCCTGCCGAAAACGAAATGGATTTGCAATTATCGCTATTAACAAAATTGAAAATCCTTGCAATGGGACCAACAATTTTACCTGACTCTGACGGAATAAAATTCATAAACGAAGAATTATTAGACGAATCAGCCGCTGGAAAAATCAATAAATTAAAGTTAGGAATAAAAGGAAATCCAAATTTTGGATTGATTAGAAACTTGATGGTTGGTGTTAAAAACAACAAAAATAATTTGCCAGGCGCTGGTGGAGCCGATGCTCAAATAAAAGGTGAAGTTTGGTTTAACGAACTTCGGTTGTCTGAAATCGACAACAAAGGCGGCATGGCTGCAATTGTTAGTCTTGATGCAAATTTGGCAGATTTAGCTACTTTTTCGGGTTCAGGAAAAATAAGTACAATTGGTTTTGGAGCTTTAGAACAAAATACCAACGAACGAAGTCGTGAAGATTTAAAACTATATGATATTGTAACCAATTTGAATATCGGGAAACTTTTACCTAAAAAATGGGGGATTAATTTGCCGTTCAATTTTGGAGTTGGCGAACAAGTAATTACCCCACAATATGACCCATTTAATTTAGATATTGAATTAGAGCAATTAATTGATGTTACAGCAAACGAATCTGAGAAAAACAATATTCTAAAACGCGCAATCGATTATACCAAAAGAAGAAGTATCAACTTTATTGGAGTTAGAAAAGAGAAAAATTCTGAGAAAAAAGCACATTTTTATGATCCAGAAAATTTCACAATATCAAATTCTTATAATGATATGATTCATCACGATTTTGAGATTTTGAGTTTGAAAGACCAACAAATGAAAACTACGGTCGATTATACTTTTGCATTTCAACCAAAAACTGTTGAACCTTTTAAGAGTTCTAAAACTTTAAAAAAGAGCAGTTATTTGAAATTATTAAGCGATTTTAATTTTAATTATTTACCATCAACAGTCAATTTTAGTTCGAATATTACAAGATTATTCAACCGACAAGAATTCAGACAAATTGAAGTTGAAGGAATAGGATTGCAACCTTTGTTCAGAAGAAATTATACTTTTAACTATAATTATGGTTTTAATTATAATTTGACAAAATCACTAAAATTGAATTTCACAGGAACTTCCGCCAATATTGTAAGAAACTTTCTTGACGAAAATGATGTTCCTGATCCAAACAATACAATTTGGACAGATTATTGGAATATTGGCGAACCCAACCAACATAACCAACAACTGGTTTTGAATTATGAATTACCAATCAATAAAATTCCGTTTTTAAGTTTCATAAAATCTAATTATACCTATACTGGAAACTCAGCTTGGCAACGTGCATCGCAAGCGTTGTCAGAATTTACAACCGAAGGTGTTACTTATAATTTAGGAAATACAATTCAAAATTCTGGAGCTCACAAATTGAATGCAACATTCAACATGGATTCATTTTATAAATATATAGGTTTAAAAAAATCTGCACCAAAACCAGTTGCTCCAAAAACTGCACCAAAACCAGGAGAAAAAATTGTAAACACTGCAAATACAACAACTAGCGAAGGTAATTTATTTGTAAATGGTATAATTGGTATATTAACAAGCATCAAAAACATTCAAGCAGATTACACTCAAAATAGCGGAACAGTTTTGCCAGGATATTTACCAGGAATTGGATTTTTCGGAACGGCAAGACCAACTTTAGGCTTTTCATTTGGGCTACAAGACGATGTAAGATTCGAAGCTGCAAAAAGAGGTTGGTTGACTAATTATCCAAATTTTAATCAAAGTTTCACTCAAGTCACAACCAAAACTTTAAACCTTACTGCAAATGTTGATTTATTTCCAGATTTTAAAATCGATTTAAATGCAAACAGAACTTATGCAGAAAATGCATCTGAACAATATGATGTAACTAATGGTCAATACAATCCTAGAGCACCATATAGCTCAGGAAATTTTGCTATATCGACAACAATGCTTAAAACTGCATTTAAAGAAAGTAACGAAATAACATCATCGCCATTTAGTGATTTTAGAAACAACAGACTTATTATTGCCAATAGATTAGGAGCTGCAAATGGCATTACAACCCGAGATCCAGATGGTTTCCCAACAGGATTTGGAAGAAATAGTCAAGCAGTTCTAATTCCTTCATTTTTAGCGGCATACACTGGACTAATAGCTGGAAAAATCGGAGAAGATGCAACTAGTGTTTCTACAAAAACATTCAGAGATTTTCCAATTCCAAACTGGAATATCAAATATACCGGATTAATGCGTTATCAATTTTTCAAAGATTCTTTTAAGCGTTTTTCTGTGCAACATTCTTACAAATCATCTTATACAATTAATGCTTTTAGATCAAATCTTGATTACAATCCTAATAATCCTGGAGCAACTGATACAGGTGGAAATTTATTGAATCAAACTATTATTCAAAACATCAATTTGGTAGAGCAATTTAGCCCACTTGTTAGAATAGATTTTGAGACGAAAAGTGCTTTTAAGATATTAGCCGAAATGAAAAAAGACCGTGCTTTGTCATTGAGTTTTGACAATAATCTATTGACCGAAGTAAAAGGTTTAGAATACATAATTGGTTTTGGTTATAGAATAAAAGATGTAACTTTCAATTCTAGAATGGCAGATAATGCGCAAGGAATTATTAAAAGTGACATCAATATCAAAACAGATTTTTCATTAAGAAACAGTCAAACCATAGTGCGTCATTTGGATTATGATGACAATCAATTGGCTGGAGGACAAAACATTTGGTCGGTTAAATTGACAGCAGATTATGCTTTTAGCAAATATTTGACTGCTATTTTCTTTTATGATCATTCGTTCTCGAAAGCAGTTATTTCGACCACTTTCCCATTGACAAATATTCGATCAGGAGTAACAATTAGATACAGTTTCGGAAACTAAAAAATACAAAATAACTAACAAATAACTATAAAAAAATGAACATTCCAGCTACATTAAAGTACACAAAAGACCACGAATGGGTAAGCATTGATGGCGATACTGCAACAATTGGTATAACCGATTTTGCACAAAAAGAACTAGGAGATATTGTTTATGTTGAGGTTGAAACATTAGACCAAACTCTAGAAAAAGACGAAGTTTTTGGAACAGTAGAAGCTGTAAAAACAGTTTCAGATTTATTTTTGCCTCTTTCTGGCGAAGTAATCGAGTTTAACGAAGCTTTGGTAACCAAACCAGAAGTTGTCAACTCTGATCCTTATGGAGCAGGTTGGATGGTAAAAGTAAAAATCTCAAACGCTGACGAAATCGAACATTTATTGTCAAGCGAAGCTTATGGCGAACTTATTGGTGCCTAAAAAAATATATATTTGGCTGGCGGTTTTATGGACATTGACGATTATTGTTTTATGCCTAGAATCGACAGCCGATTTACCAAAAATAAAAATTTCTGGTTTTGATAAAGTTGCTCATGCAATAATACATTTGGTATTTACTTTTTTGTGGTTTATGAGTTTTATAAACTTAAAAATTGAATTAAAAAAAGCAGCATTGTTTGCCTTTTTATTTTCTGTGTTTTTCGGAATTATGATAGAAGTTTTACAACAAATTTTAACCACAACCAGACAAGCTGATATTCTTGATATTTTGGCAAACATTACAGGAGCGTTTGTTGCGGTTTGTTTGGTTTTTTATCTTGATATAAAGAAAATATTAAATGATTATAATTAAAATTCCATTTCGATGGAATTTTTTATTTGCATTAAGATTCATTTGATTCAATTAAAAAAAAGAAATCTGAAATACTAATTTCTAAATAACTACAAATTTCAGATAAAGTTGAAACTGTAATATTTTGTTTACCTTGTTCAATCCTAGTCAGATGTATTCCAGTATAATAAAGTTCATAAACCATCAAGTCAATTGCTTGTTTTTGCAAACTGGTGTCGGTTTTTGGGTTTTGTTTTTTTAAGGATAGAATTTCGTTGACTATTTTTAATTTGTTAAATTTATTACCATAGATGGTATTATATATTTTTTAGTATTACATTTGCAATGAGATTTATTATTCCAATACAGCTTAATTCGCTGTGGATAAAGGAGTTCGGAGAACGCTACCACAAGATTGGTAGCGTTTTCTGCTTAAATAGGCTCACCTCTTTTTTCAAATTTCTTCATAATTTTTTGATAATTACTAGGTAAAAGTCTGTAGGCAGATAAAAGATAGTAAGCATCTTGTTGTCTTAATGGCTCAAGAATAACAACATATTTTTCTTTTTTATCTAAGACATACACCCTGTTTTCATCAGCAATTTTAAAAGAAATTAAAGTGTTTAATTTTGAAATATTTATCAAATGATATTTTATCCAATGAATTCTTATGGCTCTTTCACTATCAAATTCTCTTTTTTTTGTTATAAAATCAACTTCTTTTCTAGTTAGATGATTAAAAAGTCTTTCTATTTTGTCTTCTCCATCTGCTGGAGTTGGTAGAATGTTTTTATTATTGAAAATTAATGGTTTGTTGACATTAAAATCTCTATAAAAAACATTTTTTATAGAATTTAAATTATCATAATGGTTGCTATAAAGCAATTCCAATAATTGGTTGTATTTTTTTAATAAATTGGTTGCCATATTTATTTTAAATCAATAAAAAATAAATTGAATTTTTCAAAATTTTTGGCTGTTGAAGTGTGCAAAGGCAATTGAGTATGTTTTTTTATTTTTTCTATTATTTTGTTTTTTGAAGTAACTTTATCTAAACCTCTAAGATGATAAGTAATTGCACCCATTAAAACATCGGTAAGTTGCATTAACAAACTCTCGCACGAGTGAATGTTTTGTAGATTATTAATTGAGCTGTATTTTATATTCAAAATACTTTTCAGTTTTCTAACTTTATTGGCACTCAAAGTGTCTTTTATATCAAGATAAATGTTGTATTTATTTTCCATATTCATTTTATGATTAAGTAATTGGAAATACATTTTATAATAAAAATCATCAAAGCTTTGTTCGAAAATTTTGTTATTAATTTTCTCTTTTGGAACAACGATTGCTCTAAATTGCAAGTCATTGGCAAAGAAATATTCTATTAACTCAATATAAAAATTGTGTTTAGATTTAGAAACTGCACTCCATTTTATTTCATTTTTAAAACAATGTTTTTCTTTTAATGCCTTAATGTTTTCTTGATGAAGTTTTACTTGATTGTATGCACAACTAATATATGAAATGACCATATATGGCATTTTATCATTTTCTAAATGGCAACTTTCATCGCAATAATAATTAAATGTTTTCATTTTTGTAATTTTTATTTTCTCTCAACAATAACAATTTACTCACGCTTTATTATTGTTTTTGGCTCTGGTCTAAAAAGTATGTTCATGTAAAAAACTATCCGCCAAAGATTTAAAAGATTTAAAGGATTTTTTCTATCAAAACATAAAAAAATCTGTGATAATCTTTGAAATCTGTGGCTAAAAAAAATATCATATGTTTACTAGTTCATAGCTTTTTTTTGTATTCGTGAATCGCCTAAAACTTTTTTTCTTTAATTGGGACTTTCTACCATGGCGATTTACTCACACTTTATTATTGTTTTTTTTGTGTTCGTGAATCGCCTAAAACTTTTTTCTTTAATTAGCACTTTCTACTATGGCGATTTCTTCTTTGGTCAAACCATAAAG
>JAYTMQ010000146.1:0-10885 GCA_043728355.1 Bacteroidota bacterium | reverse complement strand
TGTTGTTTGGCTTTAGCCAAAATTAATTATAATTTTTGGCTAAAGCCTGTAACTGCCTAAATTTGTTACCGTTGACTAAAGTCAACGGCAATTTAATCAGATTATAAAAGCTGTTAATAACAGAATTTAGCCAGGATTTCAAAGATTTTCTTCATTTTAGTGATAAAAATTTGTGCTAATCTGTATAATCAGTCGCATAAAAAAGCACACGCTTATTAGACTAAAGCCTTCTAAATTTGTTTTAATTTAATATTTTTTTTTATGTCAATTCTAATTTTTTTAATCTTGAAGTTATTGCTCCATTATTTCTTTTTAAGATTTCTGAAATTTCAATAATCATTTTACCTTCATTAAATAAAGTTTCTAAATGAGAATCTTCTTCAAAAGTCCATTTTTTGTATGCATCAGCGTGTGTTTCACGAATTGATTCGACAGAATAAACTTTTTCGGCTGTATATTCATGATTATTTTCCTCTCTAGCAATTATTGCAAGTGCAAATCTTATTTTGTCGTAACTTATTTGTTCTTCAAAAAAATCAAAGTAAGGTTTTAAAGTCATTGGAAATTCTAAATAAGTTTTGGCTTTTTTTATTTTTTCAATTTCCTCATTCTCAATAAATTGATGTAAATCAATATCTTGACCGTCTGAATATAACTTAGTAAAATGGGAAGCAACTGTTATTGTTGAAATGTTTCTTAATTCAGCAATTTGTTCAACAGAAAGTCCTTTATTATACATTTCTAATGTTATTTTAAAAGTACTTTCTTTCTTTTCTCTTGGTTTTGATGTAATTGATTTATTGTTTTCAAAATCTTTAATAGCTTGTATAAATAGATTTCCATATTTTTCTAATTTTGCCTTTCCAACACCATCAATTGTTATTAATTCTTCTACTGATTTTGGTTTATCGGTTTCCATTTGTCGCAAGGCTGCGTCGCTGAACACAACATAAGCTGGAACTTCTTCTTTTTTTGCGATTTCTGAACGTAATTTTCTTAAAGTTTCGAATAAAGAATTTACAACTGTAAACATTTTTTCTTTGACTTCTTTTTTCCCGATTTCAATTTTTATAACAGTGTTTAATTGTACTTTTTGGGCTCCAAAAAGCACTTTTTTGGCAAATTCGGTCAGTTTTAGATTGTTTTTTTCGTGAAATGCAATTTCTAAATAACCAAGATTTATCAATTGAATTAAATATTGGTTCCAATCATACCAAGAAATATCGTTTCCAATATTGTAAGTTTTCAGGTTTTGATAACCCTTGTCAAATATACCCGAGTTTTTAGAACCTCGTAAAAAATCAATAATTACGCCAATGGGTTCGATTTCTTGCAATCTTGAAACTGCTGATAAAGCTTTTTGGGCAATAACTGTTCCGTCGAAAAATGCTGGTGGATTTTTACAAATATCGCAATTGCCACAATTTTCGTTTACTAATTCTCCGAAATAAGACAATAATATTTTTCGACGACAACTTAATGCATCAGCATATTGTTTCATTCTTTCAAGTTTAGCTAATTGAACTTCTGCGTTTAATCCAGAAGAAGCAAATTTTTGAAGTTGAATAACATCTCCATAACTTTCGAATAAAACGGTTTCTGAAGGTAATCCATCGCGACCTGCGCGACCGATTTCTTGGTAATATCCTTCTATATTTTTCGGTAAATTATAATGAATTACAAACCGAACATTCGATTTATCTATTCCCATTCCAAATGCAATTGTGGCGCAAACCACTTGACAATCATCATTTATAAATTCATCTTGGGTTTTCGAACGAACCGAATTGTCTAATCCAGCGTGATAAGCTTTTGCTTTTATTCCAATTTTTTGAAGTTTTTCTGCTAATTCTTCGGTAGTTTTTCGACTTAGGCAATAAATTATTCCTGATTCATAGGGTTTGTTTTTTACGAAATCAATTATTTGTTTGACTCTATCCAAAGCTGGTCGCACTTCTAAACTCAGATTTTTTCTATCAAATGACGATATAAAAACTTTACGATTTGCTAGATTTAATTGTTTGCTAATATCTTCTCTTGTAGCTTTATCGGCTGTTGCAGTCAAAGCTAAGATTGGAGTAGAAGGGAAGCGGTTTTTTAAATATCCTAAATTGGTATAAGCTGGTCGAAAATCGTGACCCCAAGACGAAATACAATGTGCTTCGTCAATGGCAATTAAACTAATTGTTATAGAATCGAAAACAGAATCTAAATATTGCAAACTTTCTGGTGCCAAATAAACCAATTTCACATTTCCTTCTTTAAGATTTTGAAGATGAAATTGTTGCTCATCTTGAGATTGACTGCTATTGATGTAACAAGCTGAAATTCCGTTGGCTTTCAAACTATCAACTTGGTCTTTCATTAATGCAATTAATGGAGAAACGACTACCGTAATTCCTTCAAAAACCAATGCTGGAAGCTGAAAGCAAATAGATTTGCCTCCACCAGTCGGCATAATTGCTAGTGTATCTTGACCTGAAAGAATGCAATTGATAATTTCTTCTTGATTGGGTCTGAATTTTTCGAAGCCAAAATTTTCTTTTAGTTTTTCGTGTAAAATATCTGAATTCATTTTTATCTTTTTTACTGAAATCTACTCTGTAAAGATGCAATGCAGTGCATCTCTAAAATTCAATTTTATTATTTTGTAATTTAATATCAATTCTTTATAGATTTGGATGAAATAAAATTTCATTTTAAAATAAAAAAAAGAACCCAATTTGAGTTCTTTTTGAATATTATTTAAAAATTAATCTTCATCGTCTTCGTCGTCGGCAATGTCATTTCTGTCTTTGTCTTCATCTTCATCATCGTCAAACTCTGGTTTATCTTCTTTTTCGTCTTCATCATCGTTTTCATCAACTACGTCATCGTCATCAAGATCTAGAACTTTAGCATCGATTTCTGGAACCTCTTCTATTTCATCATCTTCATCATAGTTGACCATTCTTTCGGAAAGTTTGGTACTAATTTTTACTAAATAAATAGTATCTTCAGTTTTTACTTCAACGGCTTCAATAGCTTCGTCTTTATGATTTCTGAATCGTATAATATTTGAGTCGTCATATCCATCTGGAAATTTGTCAACTAATAAGTTTAAAATTTCGTTGGTCAGTTTAGAATAATCAACAATAATTCTTTTCATTCTGTTTTTAGTTTGTTTTGTTGTTTTTGTTAAGACAAATACAAATTTAATTTTTTATTTGAATTTTTAAAAAAATATTTCGTTTTTTTTTGAATTATTTTTACATATCCAAAATATAAGCAAATATCAAGGGTACAACTATTGTTGCATCAGATTCTACTATGAATTTTGGCGTGTCAATATCGAGTTTTCCCCAAGTTATTTTTTCATTCGGAACTGCTCCAGAATAAGATCCATAACTTGTTGTAGAATCAGATACTTGGCAGAAATAACTCCAAAACGGAATGTCGTGCATTTCCATATCTTGGTATAACATTGGAACTACACAAATCGGGAAATCGCCAGCAATTCCGCCACCCACTTGAAAGAAACCAATTCCTTTTCCTGCACAATTGTCAGGATACCATTTTGCCAACCACATCATGTATTCGATGCCACTTTTCATTGTGGTTGCTTTGAACTCTTCTTTAATGCAATAAGATGAGAAAATATTTCCCATTGTGCTGTCTTCCCAACCTGGAACTACAATTGGAAGGTTTTTTTCTGCCGCAGCAATCATCCAAGAATCTTTTGGATCGATTTCGTAATATTGTTCTAAAACCCCAGAATTGAGCATTTGAAACATAAATTCGTGAGGAAAGTAACGTTCGCCTTTTGAGTCAGCATTATGCCAAATGTCGTATAAATGTTGTTGCAAACGTCGGAATGCTTCTTCTTCTGGAATGCAAGTATCGGTAACTCTATTGAAGTGATTGTCTAACAAGTCACGTTCTTCTTGTGGTGTTAAATCTCTATAATTCGGAATTCGTTTGTAGGAGTTATGAGCGACTAAGTTCATAATATCTTCTTCGAGATTGGCTCCCGTACACGAAATAATATGTACTTTGTCTTGACGAATCATTTCTGCTAATGATTTTCCTAATTCGGCTGTAGACATTGCACCTGCGAGTGTTATCATCATTTTTCCGTTGTCAAGAAGATGTTCTTCATAACCTTTTGCGGCATCGACAAGTGCTGCTGCATTGAAATGCAAATAGTGTTTTTCTATGAATTGAGATATTGGTCCTTTCATTTTTTTCCTCAACCCCAGCCCCTCTCCAAAGGAGAGGGGAGTAGGAGCATATTTTAAAGTTAGTATTATAAATTATTAGTGTTACTTATCTGTTTGCCCTAGCCCTGATGGGAGGGAAAATCCTTTTAAAAAAAATTGATTTTTTTTCAATTTTTTTTAAAAGATTGGAATGACAGCAGGAATTTGCTCCAAAAAAATCTTAAATCTGCTACCTGCAGTCTATTTATAGCCTAAAATGTCTAAAACTTGTTTCGATGTTTGTTGTTCCGAGAAAACTTCGGTTGCTAAAATTCCATTTTCGTCACGGTCTATTAATATGTGTTTGGGTTGCGGAATCAAGCAATGGTGTAAACCGCCATAGCCTCCAATGGTTTCTTGGTAGGCGCCAGTGTTGAAAAAACCAATGTATAAAGGTTTTTCTTTGCTGTATTTTGGCAAATAAATTGCGTTCATGTTTTGTTCTGAGTTGTAATAATCGTCGCTGTCACATGTCATTCCGCCTAATAAAACCCGCTCGTAAGTATCGTTCCAACGGTTTACAGCTAACATTATAAAACGCTTATTAATCGCCCAAGTATCTGGTAATGTGGTTATAAACGATGAATCAATCATGTTCCATTTTTCACGGTCGTTTTGCTGTTTTTGATATAAAATTTGGTAAATCGCTCCGCCACTTTCGCCAACTGTGTAAGACCCAAATTCTGTAAAAATGTTTGGCACGTCAACTTCGGCTTCTTCGCAAGAAATTTTTACTTGATTGATAATTTCGTCAATCATGTATTGATAATCATACTCAAATGCTAATGAATTTTTGATTGGAAAACCGCCACCAATATTCAATGAATCTAGTGTGTCGCATTCTTTTTTTAGTGAAACATAAACCTTAATACATTTTACCAATTCGTTCCAATAATAGGCTGTGTCCATGATGCCTGTATTGATAAAAAAGTGTAACATTTTGAGCTCCAAATCTTTATTTTCAAGAATTTGCTTTTTGTAAAAGGGTACAATATTTTTGTAACCTATTCCTAATCTTGAGGTATAAAATTCGAATTTTGGTTCTTCTTCGGCTGCAATTCGAATTCCTATTTGGAATTTCCCTTTAATTTCGGCAGTTAATAAATCCAATTCTTCGTAGTTATCAATAATCGGAATTGTTTTTTTGTGTCCGTTATTGATTAATCGTGCAATGTTCGAAATGTATTCATCTCGCTTGAATCCATTGCAAATTACGTAAGTGTTTTTGGAAATTTTGCCATTTTTCATTAGGTTTTCGACAATATTCACGTCAAATGCTGATGATGTTTCAATATGAATATCATTTTTGAATGCTTCATTCATAATATATTCGAAATGAGAACTTTTGGTGCAATAACAATAGAAATATTTACCTGAATATTTATTTTTTTCCATCGATTTTCTGAACCAATTTTTGGCCCGTTGAATACTTTTGGAAATTTGTGGCAAGTAAGTAAATTTTAATGGCGTTCCATATTGCTCGACCAATTTCATTAAATCAATATCATGAAATTTTAGATTGTCTTTATTGAGTGTGAATTCTTCTTGCGGAAAATAATAGGTTTGATTTATTAAATCAGAATATTTTGTGTTCATTTATTTTGAATAAAAATGATTAAATTAAGGCTAGGTTTAGAATTAATTTAAAAAATTCAAACTCGAATATTAGCATAAATAATGGGTAATTTTTCTTGAAATGAATTCGAAAACAAGAAAATATCAAATTCCATAAAACCATTTTGCGAACAACCGTTTTTGTAAACCATTGAAAAGGAAGGATTACAGACGTTTCCTGAGTTGGCAAGATTTAATATAGTTTTGTTTTTTCTCATCAGTGCAAATGTAAAAAATAATTATTTTTATTTATACTTCTTTTGATTATTATTTTGTAAATATTTTTAGAATTTTTTTAAAATTAAAACATTAAGAAATTAAGTTTCATTAAGCATTTAACAACTTAATGAAACTTAATTTCTTAATGTTTCAAAATTGTTATCCTTTTTTATAGTCATTAAATGCTGAATTAATCAATTTATTTTCAACAGATTGATTTATTTTTATTTTTCCGATTCCGTCAAGTAAAGCGAATTGAATATTTCCATATTCATTTTTCTTATCGTGAATCAGTAATTCTAAAATTGGTTCTAAATCATTTTTATCAAAGGTTATTTTATCAAAAATATTATTTAATGTTGATTTTATTTCTTGATATTCAACATCAGAAATTAAGTTTTTTCGCATAGAAATAAAACTTTCTAGAATCATTCCAACAGCAATGGCTTCGCCGTGTAGCAATGTTTTTTTGTTTTCGTTTTCAAGAAAATAACTTTCGATTGCGTGACCCAAAGTATGTCCAAAATTCAATGCTTTTCTAATTCCGTTTTCGGTTGGATCTTGGGTTACAATGTTGTTTTTAATAATGATTGAATCATAAATTAATTCATTCAAATTATCAGTATCTAATTTTGACAAATCTAAGAATTTTTTCCAATAATTGGCATCTGCAATTAATCCGTGTTTGAGCATTTCTGCTAATCCAGAGCGCATTTCGAGTTGTTCAAGTGTTTTTAGATAATCAGTATCGATAATGACCATTTTTGGATTATTGATAGTTCCGATTTGATTTTTGAGATTTCCTAAATCGACACCATTTTTGCCACCAATCGATGCGTCAACCATTGACAATAGAGTAGTTGGCACATTTATAAAATCAATTCCACGTTTGAATGTCGATGCTATAAATCCTCCTAAATCAGTAACAACACCGCCACCAAGATTGATTATCAGGGTTTTACGATCGCCACCCAATTCGGTTAAAACTTTCCAGATTTCTACACAAGTGTCAATATTTTTATTGATTTCTCCATTTTCAAATTCAATTATTTCAATTTTTAAATCGCTATATACATAAGGTAGAAAATTATTCAAACATTTTTCATTGGTATTTGTGTCAACAATCACAAAAATGTTTGAATATTTATTTGCTAATAAATGGTTATTTAGTGCTTCGTAACCTTTTTCGTTAAAAAAAATTGAGTAATTACTGGCTTGAATGGATTGCATAATTAGATTTAAAATAGATAAGCAAAATAAAGTAATTTTTGTTTAATATTTATCGAATGCTGATTATATTTGTAAGATAAAATTAATTTATGAACCCAATTTTCAATAATACACAAGTTGCCTTTTCTTTAAAAAGTGATACCGAGTTAGATAGAGCTTATTTTTTATTCAAAATGATTGCCAATCAACCTTTGGTTCGCATTGGAACTGCGGTTACGAATTTTGCTTTGAAAGCCAATTTGCCAGTTGAAGGATTAATTCGTGCAACGGTTTTTGACCACTTTTGTGGCGGAATAAACGAGGAAGATTGCTTGAAGGTTGTCGATAATATGTTTACCAAAGGCGTTTCGTCGGTTTTGGATTATTCGGTAGAAGGCAAAGAAGACGAAGCTCATTTTGACGATGCTATGCAAATGGCATTAAAAATCATAGAATTTGCTAAAGAAAAAAAATCGATTCCGTTTGTAGTTTTCAAGCCAACAGGTTTTGGTCGATTTGAATTATATGAAAAATTGGGCGAAGGTAAAACCTTAAATTCTGACGAACAAGCCGAATGGAATAGGGCAGTAGCACGTTTTGACAAAGTTTGTAATGCGGCTCATAAAAATGATATTTTACTTTTAATTGATGGCGAAGAAAGTTGGATGCAAGATGCTTCTGATGATTTAGTTGAGTCGATGATGAGAAAATATAATAAAGATAAATGTATCGTTTTCAATACATTACAAATGTATCGTTGGGACAGATTGGATTATTTGAAAAAATTGCACGAAAAAGCCAAAATTGATGGTTTTTATATTGGAATGAAACTTGTTCGTGGTGCGTATATGGAAAAAGAAAACAAACGTGCTGAGGAAAAAGGATATAAATCGCCAATTTGTGAATCTAAAGAAGCAACCGATGAGAATTATGATGCTGCAGCAAATTATATGATGAAAAATCTAGACAAAATGTCAATTTATTTAGGAACGCACAATGAAGAAAGTTCGTATAAAATGCTCGATTTAATGCAAAAAAACGGAATTACAAACAACGACCCAAGAATTTGGTTTGGTCAATTGTATGGAATGTCAGACAATATCAGTTATAATTTGGCTGAAAACGGTAATAATATTTCGAAATATTTGCCTTTTGGTCCAGTAAAAGATGTTATGCCGTACTTGATACGTCGTGCCGAAGAAAACACATCGGTTGCTGGACAAACTAGTCGTGAATTGAATTTATTGAAAATTGAGAGAAATAGAAGGAAAGGGAGAAGCTAAGATTCTTAAAAAAACCAATTTTGTTATTGAAATTGGTTTTTTTATCACTAAATAATCTTATTTTGTATTTGTACTTTCTTTAACCAATCTTTTCAAAATTGCCCATTGTTTCAAGGCTTCACGTGCTTCTACTGCTGGATAACCTAGCATTACTTTACCTGCTTCAATGTCGCCAGTAACTCCGGATCCTGCACCAATCATCGCTCCAGCCCCAATTGTGGTATGGTCTTTTATTGAGGCACTTCCGCCAATAATAACGCCATCTCCAAGTGTAACCGAACCTGCTAAACCTGAATTTCCAGCCATAATACAAAATTTACCTAATTTAGAATTGTGACCGATCTGAACTAAATTATCAATTTTGCAACCGTCACCGAGAATTGTTGAGCTAAATTTACCACGATCAACGCAAGAATTGGCTCCGATTTCTACATTATTGCCAATAACAACATTACCAATTTGAGGGATTTTGACCAAACCACGATCTGGATCTGGACGAAAACCAAAACCATCGGCACCAATTGTTGCATTTGGGTGAAAAATACAATCGTTACCAATATGACAACGTTCTCGAATTACTGTTCCTGACCAAATTATGGTATTTTTGCCAATTGTGCATTCATCAAGAATAGTAACATTTGGATAAATCGTAACATTTTCTGCGATTATTACATTTATACCAATATAACAATTTGCACCAATTTTGGTACCGTTTCCAATTGTTGCAGTTTCGTCAATTGTTGCGGTTTTATGAATTTCTGAATGAAAAATTGGAGTAGGTGGAGCGTACATTTCTAAAACTTGCGACATGGCCAAGTCTGCATTTTTTACTTTTATAAATGCTCGATTCTCTCCAGGTTCAATGCTAATATTCTCGTTTACTATTGCTAAACAAGCATTTGATGTTGCCCAAAATTTTTCATATTTTTTGTTTCCAATAAATGAGATTTCAGTACTTGATGCTAAATCGAGTTGTTCAGGAGCAGTAATATTTTGAGTTGTATTTCCAACGATATCTCCTTTAAGGATTTCGTTAATTTGAGATAATGAGAATGATTTCATTTATAAGATTAAAATTAAAAATTTAAAAATAAGAATTTAAAATGTATTCTAGACTAATTTTTAAATTAAAAATAATAAATGCTAAGCATATTTTAAGACTAAAAATAATAATTTATCTCGCTGCTGGCACTTTTGCCCAATTTTCGCCACGTTTTATTCTTAGTAATTGCGTTTGAGTAATTGGATAGCGTTTTGCCAATTCTGTTAAAGAAACGCCTTCGTTCATTCGTTTTTTAAGAATAGAAACTTGGCTAGTTGTTAATTTTGATCTTGTTACTCGACCAACATTCATTGCTTTAATTTTAGATTTTACAACAAATGGACTTCCCAATTGATGTTGCACATTTTCGGAACGCGTCATCCATTTCAAGTTGGAATGGTGGTTGTTCAATTTGTCATAATCAATATGAGCTACTAAATTATGATTTTCTGATGGTGCTTCTACAAAATAAATTGCAACCAGTCTATGAACTAAATTACTGAAATTTCTTTTGCGTTTTTGTTCAATTTTTCGGTATTTAGTTTTAAAGTTTTTCTTTATTTTATCTAGTTCTATTTTCTTAGTTTCGATAGTTGTTAATATTTCTGATTGCGAAATAATATCGTGATTTGTAGTTTCTAATTGAAAGTTTAAATCAATTAATTCTTTTTCAAATTCAGAAATAATAAATCTTGTTTCATCGATGTATAATTGTTCTTTTTCAGTTCTTTTTTCTAAAAGTGTAAATTTTGCTTGCGGATAACCTTCAGTAATAAATTGTTTTAAAAGTATTATATGATTTGTTTGATTATCAGTTCGTTTTACTTTGCCATAATTTGATATTTCTAGTTTAAATTTATTAGAAAATAATTCAGGCATATCAACATTTGCCCATCTTTCGACGTCGTGAAATCTTTTTATATAATTATCCATAATGAAGTTTTTTGTACTAATTCAAAATAATAAAGGAGAAAAAATCCTAATTTTTAATTAAATTAATTAGTTTGAGTTAAGTTTATAGGTTTTTTCGTTATAACGTAGGTTGGCTTTACGAACAACAGGCAAATATACTTTGTTTTCTTTAATTTTTCAAATTAGAAATGTTAATTGTGATTAAAGATAGTTTTTGATACTTTATTTTCTTGTTTTAAATTTAAAAAATCAAAACCTTATAAATTAGGTTCTACTCTCAATTGTGTGGGTTTTATCAAATAGATTTTTTTATTAAACAAAAGTTGATAAAAAATTAACCATTAAGAAATTAAGGTTCATTAAGTTTT
>JAYTMQ010000145.1:0-6195 GCA_043728355.1 Bacteroidota bacterium | reverse complement strand
CGCCAATAATAAACATTTACTGGCAAACCAGCATTTGTGAATTTTTTGACCAATTCTATGACAACCATAGTTTCGAAAATCGCACCTTTTAATGGATAATTTGATAATTGTTCAAAATTGGTAATTCTAAGAAACGAGCAAACCAATCCAGTATCGTAAAAATAAATTTTTGGTCTTTTGATAATGGTTTTATTAAAATTTTTAAAATGTGGTTTTAACAAATATATTATAAAACTGCTTTCTAAAATTCCAATCCAAGATTGTATGGTTTTTAAATCTACTCCAACATCATCACTAATAGAAGATAAATTTAATTCTTGACCAGTTCGTCCAGCTAGAATGCGCATAAATTTTTCGAAAATCAATAAATCAGTAACATTTTTTATTTGTCGAACATCACGTTCAATATAAGTTCGAATATAATTTGGAAACCAATCAATTGGACTGATTTCTTGATCAAATATTGGAGGATAAAAACCACTAAACAATAATTCCTCGTAATTTTCAGGAACTAAATTTTGAGTTTGCAATTCACTAATTGAAAATGGCAAAAGACTCAAATAGGCAATTCTTCCAGCCAAAGATTGCGTAATATTTTCTTGCAACAGGAAATTATTCGAACCCGTCAAAATAAATAAACCTTTGGTTTTGCTATTGTCCAAAATTTCTTGAAGATAAGAAAATAAAGATGGTACACGTTGGACTTCGTCTAGAATTGCTCCGTTTTTAAAATTATCGAGAAATCCTCTTGGATCTTCTTCGGCAAATTTTCTTGTGTCAAGATTTTCCAACGAAATATATGGTTTATCAGGAAAAGTTATTTTCACTAATGTAGTTTTTCCAGATTGTCGTGGACCAACAACTGCAACTGCCTTAAACGTTTTAGCTAAATTGATTAATTTTTGTTGAGCTTCTCGCTGTATCATTTTACAAATATATGGATAAATATGGAATCTGATTCCATATTTAGACAATTTTTTAGAAATGCACAAAAAAATCCCGAATTCAGGTTAAGTGAATTCGGGATTTTTTATGTTTAAAATAATTTACTAAAAAGCACCGCCATTTTTAAAAATGTCTTCATTTACTTCTTCAATATAATCTAAAATTACATCTTTACCAGTTTGTTCGGTCGCTGAACTTATAAAATATTGCGGCATTTCTTCCCAGTTATTAGCAAACATTTGTTTTTTGTATGCCGCAATATGAGAATCGATTTTAGTTTTAGAAATTTTATCAGCTTTGGTGAAAATTATACAAAACGGAATTTCACTTTCGCCCATATAACTCATAAATTCAATGTCTATATTTTGCGCTTCGTGGCGAATATCTATCAATACAAATGCGCAAACCAATTGCTCACGAGTTTCGAAATAATCAGTAATAAAAGCCTGAAAAACCGATTTGGTTTTCTTCGAAACCTTAGCATATCCATAACCTGGCAAATCGACCAAAAACCAATTATTATTAATTTTAAAATGATTAATTAACTGAGTTTTTCCTGGTCGCCCAGATGTTTTAGCCAAATTTTTATGATTGGTCAACATATTTATCAACGACGACTTTCCAACATTCGATCTTCCAATAAAAGCATATTCTGGCAAATATTCCTGCGGACATTTGCCAACTTCAGAGTTGCTAATAATAAATTCTGCGGTATTAATTTTCATTTTTTAATTTTTGTTGATAACGATAAGTAAACAAAATAAGTAATATGCCTTTTGATGTATCTAAAATTAAATTATCAAATTTGTTGAAAGAAAAGTAAACTCCAAAACCTAATAAAAACCAAAATAATCCTAAACAATAAATAAGGTTAAATGCAGTTTTTTCATTCTTTTTCAAGTAATAAATTGCTAAAACAATAATTGATGAAACAAATAAACATAGCCATCCAATAATATATCCAAGAAAAATAGTTTGTAGCGAAGCATCAATTTTAAATATTTCTAGCGCCAATGTTGGCCAAAAAATACAAACAATCGATAAAATTAATTCTATTAAAAGAGACAAACCTAGAATCGCTAATATTGTTTTTTTCATTAAAGTATTTATTAAAATCTAAAATCTCAATTCTAAAAACTAGTGCGCCAAATGACTTTCGCCCAACCATTTTTCTACAATAATATTAAACTCATCAGGGCATTCCATCATTGCAGCGTGTCCACATTTATCAATCCAATGTAATTCAGAGTTTGGCATTAGTTTATGAAATTCTTCTGCAACATCAGGCGGAGTTACTGCATCATTTCGACCCCAAATTAGGCAAGTTTTTACGTGCATTTTCGGTAAATCTTTCGCCATATTGTGTCGAATTGCACTTTTAGCAATTGTCAATGTTTTTATAACTTTTATTCGGTCATTTACAATCGCAAAAACTTCGTCAACCATTTCTTTGGTCGCAACTTTTGGATCATAAAACACAACTTCGGTCTTGTTTTTTATGTACTCATAATCGCCACGTTTTGGGTAACTATCGCCCATTGCACTTTCATAAAGTCCTGAACTTCCTGTAATTATCAATCCGGCAACTTTCTCAGGATACATTTTTGTATGATATAAAGCAATATGTCCACCAAGCGAATTGCCTAGCAAAATCACACGTTCAAGTTTTATAAACGTAATAAAATCTTTTACATATTTAGAAAAAGACTTGACATTGGTTTTTAATAAATTCATCGAATACAAAGGCAATTCTGGAATAATTACTCGATAACCTTTACTCGAAAAATAATCAGCTTGCGATTGAAAATTACTCAATCCACCCATTAATCCGTGTAAAATCACTATCGGCGTGCCTTTACCAGCTTCGTAATAAGAATATCTGCCTTCTTTTTTAAAATTTCCTACCATATATATGTACCAACTTTTTCAGTTTTCACAAATATAGAATTTTATTAATGATTATAAAATTTTGAGTTGTCTAATTAATGAAAAAATAATTTTTAGGGCGTGACCTCGCCGAAAAGGCAGGTCAGGCTTTCATTCCAAATCTTTTTAATCCCGATGAAAAATCGGAATTAAAAAGGATTTTCCCTTCAATCCTTCACGCAGCATATTCGTTATTACAATTGTCTTATTTTTTGAAATCCTATCAGGTTTTCAAAATCTATTAGGTATTTTCATTACTATTCAACAATCGATAAAGTGTATATTATTATCGTTTTTCTTCATAATTCATAAAACTTATTAACAAAGTGGTATATTGTGGTATATTGTGGTAATTTTTTTTATATTTTTGCTATTGTAATAAAATTTTTCTAGTGAACACAATTATAGGTACATACGAGTGTAAAGTCGACGCCAAAGGACGTTTGCTTGTGCCTGCGCCTTTAAAAAAGCAGTTAACTGCCTGTTTGCAAGATGGTTTTGTTTTAAAACGTTCCATTTTTGACACATCGCTAGAACTTTGGCCAATGTCAGAATGGAATGCCATGATGGCAAAAATTAGTAAACTAAACACCATCAATAATAAAAATAACGATTTCATAAAGAAGTTTTTGGCTGGTGTAAAAGTTATCGAAATTGATGATTTAGGACGATTATTGGTTCCTAAAGATTTATTAGCATTCAGTAAAATATCCAAAGATGTTGTTTTTGCATCTAAAATAAATATAATCGAAATCTGGGATAAAGATTTGTACGAAAAAGCAATCGATTTTGACGATGCCGATTTCGCAAAACTAGCCGAAGAAGTTATGAATAATGTAAACGATGATGCAAATGGAATATCATAACCCAGTTTTATTGCATCAATCCATCGATGGATTAAATATTAAACCAGACGGAATTTATGTAGATGTAACATTTGGTGGCGGTGGACATTCTCGTGAAATTTTAAATCGATTAGGTCCAAACGGAAAACTTTTCGCATTCGACCAAGACGAAGATGCTTTGGCAAATGCAATCAACGACGAAAGATTTACATTAATCAATGAAAATTTCAGATACATAAAACGTTTTTTAAGATTTTATGGCGTTAAAGAAGTTGACGGAATACTTGCCGATCTTGGTGTTTCATCGCATCAATTTGATGTTCCAGAACGTGGCTTTTCAACTCGTTTCGACGCTGAACTTGATATGAGAATGAGTCAAAAAAATGATTTAAACGCATACAAAATCGTCAACGAATACAGCGAAGCCGATTTGAAAAGAATATTTTATGATTATTCCGAATTATCAAATGCTCCAGCAATTGCTAGAGTTATTGTCGAAGATCGAGAAATCGAACCCATAAAAAATACCGAACAACTAAAAATTGTTTTAAGTCGTTTTTTACCAGTTCATAAAAGTCATAAAATTCTTGCTCAGATTTATCAAGGAATTCGAATTGAAGTCAATCAAGAAATCGAAGTTTTAAAAGAATTTTTAGAACAATCACTAGAAATCTTGAAACCTGAAAGTCGATTATCGGTTATTTCTTATCATTCTCTAGAAGATAGATTGGTAAAAAGATACTTGAAAAATGGTCTTTTTGAAGGCGAACCCGAAAAAGATTTCTTCGGAAATTTCTCGGTTCCTTTCAAAAACATAGGAAAATTAATAGTTCCAGATTTCACAGAAATAAAAGTTAACAATCGAGCCAGAAGTGCAAAGTTGAGAATAGCAGAAAAAAAATCCCCCAAACCCGCCGCGGCGGTCAGTTTGAAGACCAACATAGTATAAAATAATAATCAAGACTCGGCTCCCTCTCCTTCGGAGAGGGCTGGGGAGAGGCAAATGAGCGGAATTTACAGCATATTAAAAGCAAGATTTTTAATCAACGAAGATGCCAACGCAACTAAAAATTGGCGTTTTATTGTTGTTTTAATTGTTCTAGCCATAATTATGATTGCAAATACACAAAGATTCGAACAAAAAGTATTTAAAATAATCGAATTAAATAATGATGTTAAAGAATTAAGATCAGAATTTGTCGACAGACGTTCCGAATTAATGAAACTCAAAATGGAATCAACAATTTCGCGTGAAATGGAAACAAGACAAATTTTTCCAGCAGTTGTGCCACCAGTAAAAATTAAAGTTAAAAAAATTGAAGAAAAAGGTTTCTTTAAAAAATTATGGCAGTAGCAGATAAAAATAATTCAACCCGTATTTATATGGTTGCGTTTGTTATATTTTTGATGACAATCGGAATCATTGTAAAACTCACTAATATTCAGTGGGTTGAGGGAAATTATTATCGAAAATTAGCCAAAGAACGCACGGTTAAAAATTTTGTAATTCCAGCAAATAAAGGCAATATTTATTCATCTGACGGAAGTTTGTTAGCAACATCTATTCCTAATTATAATATTAGATTTGATGCATTAGCTCCAAAATTAGAAGTTTTCGAGAAAAATATTAATCAATTATCAGACTCATTGTCTAATCTTTTAGGCAAATCTAGCAGTTATTATCAAACAGAATTGCGATTGGCTCGAACCAATAAAAGTCGCTATTTTTTATTAGCAAAAGATTTAAGTTTCACCGAATTTATGCGCATAAAAAGCTTTCCATTATTTAAACTCGGAGCTTACAAAGGCGGAATAATTACAGAACAATTCACGGTTCGTGAACATCCAATCGGCAAAATCGCCGAAAGAACAATTGGCTATGAGCGCCGCGATGAATCTGGCGAATTACTGCAAGTTGGTATTGAAGGCGCATTCGGAAAATACCTTAAAGGTAGCGATGGGAAAATTCTAAAACAAAAAATTGCCAAAGGACAATGGAAACCAATTTCAGACAATAATGTGGTCGATCCGCAAGATGGTTACGATATAATTTCGACTTTAGATGTTTATATTCAAGACATTGCGCACCACGCTTTGTTGAAACAACTCGAATTGTATCAGGCTGATCACGGTTGTGTTGTCGTTATGGAAACCAAAACCGGAAACGTAAAAGCCATTTCAAACCTTGGTCGTGACATTGATGGTAGTTATTTCGAAACCATAAATTATGCCGTTGCCGAATCGCACGAGCCAGGTTCTACCTATAAACTTGCCGATTTAATGGCTTTATTAGATGATAAAAAAGTAGACACCAGTGCAGTTTATGATACCAAAGGTGGAATAATTACCTATTCGGGTCAAAAAGTACGTGATTCACATATTGGCGGTTATGGAAAAATTTCGTTGGCACGTGGTTTTGAGGTTTCATCGAACACGGTTATGGTTCAGGCGGTTTATCAAAATTATCGAGAAAATCCAA
>JAYTMQ010000144.1:0-25512 GCA_043728355.1 Bacteroidota bacterium | reverse complement strand
ATAGTTGTTATCATAAGGATATTTTATACTTTTGCAAATATAAATATAATACTTGATTAAAATGAAAGCATTTTTTGAAGCAATACAATGGTTATTCGAAAATATTTTTTTCGCATTACATGATTTATTAAGAGCGTTAGAATTAAAGAGTTGGTTTGCTGCCAATTTCATTAATTGGGGTTTTATGATTATTTGCGCAGCAGCAATGGTTTATTGGATCAAACAATTGAAATTACACAAAGAAAACGGCGAAGAAAATCAAGATACAACGGCACATTCGTTTTTAACGAAATAAGACTTTTATAGATCTTTTCCGATATCTTTTCTAAAATACATCTTATCGAAATGTAGCTTTTCTATGTTTTGATAAGATTTTTTTATGGCTTCATTAAAGTTATCTCCAAACGATGTGATTGCTAAAACACGACCACCGTTGCTGACAATTTCATTGTTTACAATTTTTGTACCTGCGTGAAAAACTATAGAATCTTGAACGTTTTCTATTCCCGAAATTACTTTCCCTTTTTCGTAATCTTCTGGATAACCTCCAGAAACTAACATAATTGTTGTCGCAGATCTTGAATCAATTTCAAGAGATATTTTATCAAGTTTTTCATTTGCAACAGCTTGAAACAATTCAACCAAATCAGTTTTTATTCTTGGAATAACGACTTCGGTTTCTGGGTCACCCATTCTAACATTGTATTCTATAACGATTGGTTCGCCTTTTACGTTTATTAAACCTATGAAAACAAAACCTTTATAATCAATTCCATCTTTTTGAAAACCATCGATTGTTGGTTTTACGATTCGGTTTTCTATTTTTTCTAACAAAATCGCATCTGCAAATGGTACAGGAGAAACTGCACCCATTCCGCCAGTATTTAAACCAGTATCGCCCTCTCCTATTCGTTTATAATCTTTGGCGGTTGGTAATATTTTGTAATTTTTTCCATCGGTTAATACAAAACAACTTAGCTCTATTCCGTCTAGAAATTCTTCGACAACAACTTTTGAACTTGCTTTTCCGAATTTTTCGTGCACCAACATGTTTCGCAATTCTTGTTGCGCTTCAGTAATGTTATCTATAATCAAAACGCCTTTTCCTGCAGCTAAACCATCGGCTTTTAACACATAAGGCGGTTGTAAAGTAGTTAGAAATTCGCAACCTTTTTCGACAGTTTCTTTAGTAAAACTTTCATAAGCAGCAGTTGGAATATTGTGTCTCACCAAAAATTCTTTGGCAAACTCTTTGCTTCCTTCTAATTGCGCACCATTTTTTGATGGTCCAATTACTGGAATATTTTTTAAATTTTCATCATTTTTAAAGAAATCATAAATACCTGCAACCAACGGATCTTCTGGACCAACAACAACAATTTCTATTTTTTCGTTTAAAACGAATTTTTTTATAGCTTGAAAATCAAGAATATCTATTTCAATATTAGTTGCAATTTGTTCAGTTCCAGCATTGCCTGGGGCAACAAAAAGCTTGTCACATTTTGGAGATTGTAACATTTTCCAAGCTAATGCATGTTCACGTCCGCCTGATCCTAATAATAAAATTTTCATTTCTTGTTTTGTTGATTGTTTTGCAAAAATAGTTTGTTTTTGAGTGAAAAAATAAAAGTTTTGAAAAAAGTTATTGGTTATTGGTTAATAATTATACATTTTGCTATTTTTGAAGAAATATAAATATTGTGTTCAAACTTTTCAACTTATCTCTAAATCTATCAGGCTTTCCAATAAAAAAAGCAAATTCTGAATTAAAGCAAATTTTGTTTGTTGCAGAAAGTGATTATGAAAAATTTGTAATCACTAAAAAAAGAGAAATTGTAGATTATCATTTAAAAAACAACAAAAACTATAGAAAATTTGTTGGAAAATACGAATTTGAAAATTGGAATGATTTGCCAATAATGACCAAAAAAGATTTCCAGAAACCATTGTTAGAAAGGCTTTCTGATGGTTTTAATTCAAAAAATATTTACATCAATAAAACTTCAGGCTCAAGCGGCGACCCATTTGTGTTTGCTAAAGATAAATATTGTCATGCACTGACTTGGGTTTATATTCAAAATCGATTTTCTTGGTTCGAAATCGATTTTAACACTTCGTTTCAAGCTAGATTTTATGGCATTCCATTGGATTTTATTGGAAATAAGAAAGAGCGAATCAAAGATTTTCTGAGTAATCGTTATCGGTTTACAATTTTTGATTTGTCTGATAATATTCTTGAAAAAGTTTTAATAAAATTCAGAAATAAAAAATTTGATTATATAAATGGTTACACATCTTCAATTGTTTTGTTTGCAAAATTTCTAGAGAAAAAAAATATTGTTTTAAGCAATGTTTGTCCGACTTTAAAATGTTGTGTTGTCACATCAGAAATGCTTTTTGATGATGATAAATTATTGATGGAAAAACAATTTGGGGTGCCAATTGTCAATGAATATGGAGCTTCTGAACTCGATTTAATTGCTTTTCAAAACCCAAAAGGCGATTGGCAAGTCAACTGTGAAACATTATTTGTAGAAATTCTTGACGATGACAATAATGTATTGCCTTATGGAATAGAAGGACGAATTGTGATCACTTCATTGTACAATAAAGCGCATCCGTTTATTAGATATGATATTGGCGATATTGGAATTCTTGATGAAAAAAGCACTTTCAAAAAACCAATTCTCAAAAAATTAATTGGTCGAACAAACGATGTTGCAATTTTACCTAGCGGAAAAAAATCGCCTGGATTGACGTTTTATTATGTAACAAAAAGTATTATAGAAGATGACGGAAATGTAAAAGAGTTTGTTGTAAAACAAACAAAAATCGATACTTTTGAAATAGATTATGTTAGCGAAAAAGAATTTACTGAAAATCAAATTTTAGTTATTAAAAATGCAATAACGACCTATTTAGAAACTGGTTTAATTTTTGTTTTTAATAGAAAAGTAAGATTAGAAAGAACTAAAAGTGGCAAATTAAAACAGTTTGTTTCATTAATAAAACCAGAATGAAAATAACAATTATTGCAGGAGCTAGACCCAATTTTATAAAAATCGCGCCCATTATAAAAGCGATTCAGAAAAGACAATCCGAAAATAATAATTTGATTTTCCGATTAGTACATACTGGTCAACATTATGACAAAAACCTAAGTGATACATTTTTCGAAGAATTAAATATCCCCAAACCAAACGCCAATCTTGAAGTAAAAAGTGGTTCTCAAGCCGAACAAACTGGTGCAATAATGATTTCCTTCGAGAAAGAATTAAATCAATTTCCGGCTGATTTAGTATTGGTTGTAGGCGATGTAAACTCGACAATGGCTTGTGCAATAGTTGCCAAAAAAATGAATGTAAAAGTGGCTCACGTCGAAGCTGGAATTCGCTCTGGAGATATGACAATGCCTGAAGAAATTAACCGAATTGTAACCGATAGTATTACTGATTATTTTTTTACGACATCAAAAAATGCATCAGAAAATTTATTGAAATATGGTGCTGATTCAAAAAACATTCATTTTGTCGGAAATGTAATGATTGATACTTTGTATCAGAATTTAAATAGAATTTCAAAGCCTGTTTTTTGGAATGAATTTGGTTTAGAAAAAAATAATTATATCATTTTAACTTTACATAGACCATCAAATGTTGATGAAGAAGATTCTTTAAAAAACTTACTTTCTGGAATTAATAAAATGGTTGGCAACAAGAAAATTATTTTTCCTATTCATCCAAGAACCAAAGCAATATTGGGAGAAAGTGATTTGAGATTAAAAAATATAATTTTTGTTGAGCCACAAAGTTATTTAAAATTTATGTATTTGATAAAAAATAGTTTTGCTGTAATTACTGATTCTGGCGGCATTTCGGAAGAAACAACAGTGCTTGGAATTCCATGTTTTACGATGCGAAACAATACCGAAAGACCCGAAACAATAAACATTGGAACTAATAATTTGGTTGGAACATCAATAGAAAATTTAGAAAAAATTTACAGTAATTTTTTAGTTTCAGATAAAAAACAAGCAGGAATTCCTGAACTTTGGGACGGTTATGCATCAGAAAGAATAGTTGAAATTTTGTTGACTAAATAATGCAAGAAATTTTAATCATATCTAATTATTATCCGCCAGAAAAAGGCGCAGCAGCCAATAGAATAGAGCAATTGGCTTTGAAATTAAAGCAAAATAATTATTCAGTTTCAGTTTTATGTCCATTAGGAAATTATCCAAAAGGCGAATTGTTTCCTGAATATAAAGGGAAATTTTATGTTGACGAAAATCTGCAAGATATTTTAGTTAAACGACTTTGGATTTACCCAAGTGTGAGCAAAAATATTTTGGTTAGATTGATTTCGGTTTTATCGTTTTCTACAAGTTTGTTTTTTTACATGTTATTTGCAAAAACGCCTAAAAAAATTGTGGTTCAATCGCCGCCATTGTTGCTGTCTTTTATTTCAGTCTTTATACTTTCATTAAAAAGAAAGAAAATAATTTTGAATGTTTCTGATCTTTGGCCTTTGGCGGCAATTGAATTAAATGCATTAAAAAAAGATAGTTTTTCGCATAAAATTTCGTTGTTTATGGAACGATTTATTTATCGAAAATCAAGTTTAATTCTTGGTCAATCGAACGAAATAATTACACATATTAAAACACTCTATCCTGAAAAAAAATGTTTTTTATATAGAAATTTTCCAGAACACAGGATAGATAAAATCGATTTTGAAACTTCAGAAAAACAACCAATAAAAATTTTCTATGCTGGTTTACTTGGTGTTGCCCAAGATGTTTTTGAACTTTGTCAACAAATAAAAATAGACAATTTAAATATCGAATTACACATTTTTGGCGACGGTGCAGAAAAAAACCAAATTCAAGAATTGATTTCATTAAATAAAAAATCCAAAATTTATTTTTATGGAATGCTTGAGAGAACCGATTTGCACGCAAAATTAAAAAGTATGGACGTTGCAATTGTACCGTTAAAAACTAGAATTTACGGTTCTGTTCCTTCAAAAATTTTCGAATATGGCGCTCTAGGTTTTCCAATATTATATTTTGGAGGTGGCGAAGGTGGCGATATTGTCAAAGAAAATAATTTGGGTTGGGTTGCCGAAGTTGGAGATTTTAAAGCATTGAATGAAAAAATAGTTGAAATATCTAAACTCGATAAAACAAATTTAGATTTAATGAAAAATGAAGTTTTTATAAAATCCAAAACAGTTTTTAATCTCGATAATCAAATGCAGTTTTTATTGAATGAAAATGTTTTTTAGTAAGCTTTTTCTTCTCCTTTAAAAATATTGACAACGGTTTGAACAATTATTTTTAGATCTAAAATTAATGACCAATTTTCGATATAAAAAACATCGAATTTGATTCTATTTACCATATCTTCGTCTGTTTCTATTTCTCCACGAAAACCTTTTACTTGCGCCAAACCTGTTATTCCTGGTTTTACATAATGGCGTACCATATATTTTTTAATTCTGTTTCCGTATAATTTATTTTGCGACCATAAGTGAGGTCTAGGGCCGACAACTGACATATCGCCTAGTAAAACATTTAAGAATTGTGGTAGTTCGTCAATGCTTGTTTTTCGCATAAATCGTCCTAATTTAGTAACTCTTGGATCGTTTTTAGAGGCTTCTTTTTCGGTGGTTCCGTTAATTTGCATAGAACGAAATTTATAGCAATAAAACTCTTCTTCATCTAAACCTGGACGACCTTGCTTAAAAAAAACTGATCCTTTGGATTCAATTTTTATTAAAATTGCTAAAAGTGGTACCAACCAAGATAATAATAAAAAAATTACAATTAATGCAAAAAAGATATCAAATGCTCGTTTGAAAATTTTAGTTGTTGGTTCATGTAAAATTGTTTTTTGTAAGGACAAAACAGGAAACATTTCATAATAATCGATTTGAAGATTTTTAGTGAAAATTTCTTTTGTGTCTGGAATAAATTTTATCGATTTGTTATTTTCGTCTGCAAAATCAACTAAATCAGTTAGTTGTTCATTAGTTATTTCATTTAGTGAACAATAAATTTCGTCTATGTTTTTTTCGATCACAAACTCTTTTAAATCTTCTACTTTTCCAATAATGTTTTTATTAGATTTTTTATTTGAAAAATATCCAAGAAATCGATAACCATAATCATTTCTGGTATCAAAAAGTTCTTTAAGTCTTATTGCTTCTTCGGTATAACCAATTATAACTATGTTTCTAAAGTTGCTTCCTGTAATTATTCTATATTTTTTTAAATAGAAAAATAATAAAAACTTCAAAATAGTAATCATTACAAAACTAGCAACCATAAATAATGCAATCGCTTTTCCTGAAAAAACGACTTGTTTCGAAAAAGGAAAAAAAGCAATAATAACTAATAAAAAAAGAATGCCTTGTTTAACAATTTTTGATAAAATTTCTACTGGCGTTGTAAATCTATAAATGCCATAAAATTTAATAAAAAAAGAAATTGACAACCAAGCAATAGTTTGGTAAACAAGATAATAAATACAGTTTAAATTTAATTCTTTAAAGAAAAATAAACACAAAAAAGATACAACCAACAAGTCAAAAATAATGCTTATTGGTCTAATATATTTAGAATATCGTCCTGTATGTGAAGTCATAAATTAATGAATATAACCAGTAAAATCTTTGTGTTCTTCTTTCAATAATTCTTCGGTTGAAAGTGATTTGAAATAATCATAGGTTATTCTCATTCCTTGTTCGCGATTTACTTTGGCTTCCCAGCCTAATATTTCTCTTGCTTTGGTCGTGTCTGGTTGGCGTTGCAATGGGTCGTTTATTGGCAACGGATGATAAACTACTTTCTGGGTGGTACCTGTAAGTTTAATAATTTCGTCGGCAAAATCTTTAATAGTAATTTCGTCTGGATTACCAATGTTTACTGGATAAACATAATCAGAATGTAATAACCTGAAAATTCCTTCGACTTGGTCATCTACATAACAAAAAGATCTTGTTTGCATTCCGTCTCCAAAAATAGTTAAATCTTCGCCACGCAAAGCTTGACCTATAAATGCCGGAATAACACGACCATCGTTGAGTCGCATTCTTGGACCATAAGTATTAAAAATTCTTACTATTCTAGTTTCGACTCCATGAAAAGTGTGGTATGCCATTGTTATTGACTCCTGAAAACGTTTTGCTTCGTCGTAAACCCCACGTGGCCCAATGGTGTTTACGTTGCCATAATATTCTTCGGTTTGTGGGTGAACTAGTGGATCACCATAAATTTCTGAAGTTGATGCAATCAAAATTCTTGCTTTCTTAACTCGAGCCAATCCTAATAAATTATGGGTTCCAAGTGATCCAACTTTTAAGGTTTGAATAGGTATTTTTAAATAATCGATTGGGCTAGCTGGCGATGCAAAATGCAAAATGTAATCGATTGCACCAGGAACATGAACAAATTTGGTAATATCGTGGTTGTAAAATTCAAAATTAAATAATTTGAATAAATGTTCGATGTTTTTTAAATCACCCGTAATCAAATTGTCCATTCCGATTACGAAATATCCTTCTTTTATAAACCTGTCGCAAAGATGCGAACCTAAAAACCCCGCAGCACCTGTTATTAATATTCTCTTCATTATTTCTTTTTATAAATTAAATAACGAAGCTATTGTGTTTTTATTATATAAATCTTAACTTTTTATTTATAATAATAAATCGAATAGTTCGTTTTCGGAAATTTTTCTTATTTAATAATCTATTTTTAATTTTTTTGCATTAAATAGACAATACATTAATGTAAAGAACACAACGCCACGTTGCCTCCACAAGAATGATTCGGTCAAAAATAGGCTTATCATTAGAACTGCGAAAGAAATTTGAATAAAATCTTTGTTAACTATGCCGTTTTTTAAATTTAGAAACAACATTAATGTCAAAATCAAGAATCCAAAAACTCCTAACTCTGCAAAGTTTTGAACATATTGGTTGTGAAAATTTTTTGTTTGATAACCTTGCAAATTATTAGATTCGTCGCCTAAATATACATTATAAGAAATTCCTTTTTCTTCAATTTTATTATAAGAGGCATTTAATCCAAAACCTTTCCAGAAAATATTGTCTTCTTGAAGCATTTCAATAAAAATTCTGAATTGATAAACTCTAAAAGCAGTTCCTGGAAAAAAATCGTTTTGTTGAAACTTTTCGTTCGTCCAAGCCTGTTTGATACTGACATTGTAAACAGTTCCTCCATCTTTAGAGATAACATCGTTTACAGTTGAATCTGTCATAATCGTTTCGTATTCTTGTTTAAAACGGTCTTTTATTTTCCCTATAAATGTAAATGATATTAAAATTACTCCAACAATTAATAGATTTTTAAGACGCATTTGTTTTGATAATTTCGAATAAAATAAATGGAAAACAATCATTAAACCAATAAAAACAACAATTATGTTTTTGGATGAAAGTAAAAAGACCATCAATAATAGAATCGTTAGAATAACAAAATCTAAGGTTTTTTTTAATGGTTTTGTAAAGAAATAAAAGAATGCAATTGCAACATAAACCGAAACGTGAATCGCATTGACCTCTTTAGTTACTAATTCATGGTAAAAAAAAACACTCGAATCTTGAGTTAAAACGAATCTAATTATCGCTTTTAGCAAATAAAAAAACGTTAACAAAACAATTCCGTAACTGTAATATTTAATTATTTTTTGTTTCTGAATTTCAGAAAATAATTGAAAACAAAAAAAACAAATTGGAATTATCAATAACGGGATTTCTTTTAAAAGTGCAGTTGATGTTCTTTCAAAATTGACTGTCCAGAGAACTGTAAGCAACATCAAAAAATATAAAACAATTGGTAAAACAAGATTTTTATCTAACTTAAAGTTACTTTTTTTGAAATAAATTACTGTAACAACAACCAATATTCCTATTGAAATACTGCTCAAAATCATTGCTAACGGAATTGTTAACAATATCAAGATTATAAAAACAAAACTTGGATTGTTTTTATTTTCTTGCTTGATGTCTTGAAAAACATTCTTCGAAAAGTTGTAAATATTCCCCATTTATTTTATTCCAATTGAAGTTTTTAACAATTGCTTCGTAGTTTTTTGCAACCATTGGCAAGTTATCATTTTTTTTGATTTTTTCAAGAATATTTTTGACTTCTTGAGCATTCGAGAAAAAATAGGCGTTTTGTTGAAGCACACCTTTGTTGAAATCATTATTGTGTGCCACAACCAAAGCCTGAGAAGCCATTGCTTCAAGCAAAGACGGATTAGTGCCGCCAACAGAATGACCGTGAAAATACAGATTTGAATAATAACGCAAATTATCAAGATGTTCAAGATTGTAAATTCCTCCTAAAAACCTGATGTTCTGATTGTTTTTGAACTTGTTTTTTAAATATTCGCCATATTTAGTTTCGTGTTTTCCAATTACCAAAATTGGTGTCGAATCGTTTTTTAAAGACACGCCTTCAAGAACCATATCAAGGTTGTTTTCGGGTTCGAAACGTGCCATTATCATGTTGAAATTGTTTTTTTCGACATCGTATGCTGCCAAAATCGATTCGTTTGGATTGTTAAACGGATGCGCACCATAAGCAATATAGGTGGATTCTTTATTATATCGGTCTTTTAAAAATTTCTTGATTCCGAGTGAATCAGACACTAAATAATCGCTGGTTACTGCTGCTAATCTTTCTGCAAATTTCAGGAATTGTTGCACAGGACGAGAATATTTGGTTCGCTTCCACTCTATTCCATCCATATTGGTTATTATAATTGATTTTTTGGGTAACAAGAAAAACCATATAGAATTGCTAGTATAACCCAATTGCAAAATAATATCGAAATTTCGTTCACGGGAATCGATTATGCAATTGTAATCGTATATAAATTGACCAAAAGTGCCATATTTATACTCTGGATCGTATTTGTGAATGATATTTGCACCTTTAAAAAATTTTTCTTGATACGGATGATTGTGTGAATTATAAACATAAACTTCGTGACCTTTATCGGCAAGAAATTCACAAAAAAATTCTGCAAACTGCTCGAAACCTCCATAATAATTTGGTACGCCACGTGTTCCTAGAATTGCTATTTTCATTTATATTGTTGTATGGTTTTTAGAGTTAATTAGTAATTACATTAAATTACAAATTGTTCCTATTTTTAAATTAATTGCGTCATAACTATTACGCAATTTTTTTATTTCTCTTAGTTGTATATTTAAAAAATTCATTTGTGTGGCGATTGTGTGGCGATTGTGTGGCGATTGTGTGGCGATTACAAATTTATGTTAACTCATAAAAAGTAGCCGAGCCCTTTTCAGGTGATTTTTTTAAAATTTTTAAAATTATAAGCTTATTTATATCTCGGTTTGCGGTTGTATCCGAAACTTTGTTTAATTTTTGATAATCACTATTGGTAATTTTATCGTTTAATTTAAGATACTCTATTGCCGCAATTTGCCTTTGATTTAAATCGGATACATTAAAGTTTTTAATTTTTATATTTTCTTTAAATAAAGTTACCAAAATTCCGCCATTTAAAGCCGTAATTGTTGGTTCTGGTAATCCAAATAATGTACAAGTGTTAATGATTTTCAACGTGCCTCGACCCCATGAATCTATGTAGCCAGCTCTGAAACAAACATCGGCAATTAATGGATTTCTAGGGCTAGAAATGTGGTGGTGCTTCAAACTTTCATAAGTAATTTCGTCGGGCAAATTACCTTGGTTCCATAATGATAATTTATTGTCGTAAACCCGCAATTGCACAGCTGCACCCATATAACTGCGGTGAACCAAAGCGTTTAGCAACATTTCACGAAGTGCTGGTTCTGGATATGGTCCTTTTTCTATACGCAATAAACCTTCGAAAGTAATATTTTTGATCAGAAACTTATAATTCAATTGGTCTGGAACAGCTTTTAGAAGTTGAATAATATTGCCTTCTTCGAGTTCTTGAAATCTTAAATCGGCATCATCATCGCCAAAACGACCCATTTTTACTATTACATTAGGATAAAATTTATTTGGATCTTTGGCAAATAAAATTATAGCAGCACGTTTCAGTTTTCCGTTAATTGTTAACCGCAATTTATCGAATAATTCTGTAATCGATAAATCAGAAACGTCGAACATTCGTCCGCTTTTAATGGAATCTTTTATGAAATTTTGAACGCTTTCTTCATCAATATCGTCGAATGTTGCTGATTCTTCGATGACATTGTCCCAGGTTTGACCAGATTTTTTTAATAAAAATTCGTTGAGAACATTGCCAGTTAACTCAATTTTATTGCTTCCAGACCTGAAATAATACCTGCCACGCAATGATATTGCTACTGAATATTTTGGTACAACTATCTCTATATAATATGCTTCTTTTTCTTGGTGTAAATTTACATTGGCAACCAATCCCAATAAATCACGAATTTTGTTTGGTATTACTTCTAACAAATTTTTATAATCTTCAAGATGTGTGACTATGCCATTGTCGTCTTTGCCGATATAAATTGTTCCACCAAAAGCATTAGCAAAACCACAAACCCATTTTAGATAGTCGTCGTGCCAAGTTTGTTTATATTCTATGTTTTGCGATTCGCTCAAAAAATAATTTTTTTGCAAAAATAGTTAAATTTGTGTGGCTTTGGAAATTAAAGATAATCTGGTTACTAAAAATTTAACCACCCAAGAAATCGCCGAAAAATTAATCATTAGCAAACATACTATCGAAGCCCATCGCAAAAACATTTTCTTGAAACTTAATGTTAAGAATATTGCTGGGCTGATTAATGTTGCTGTGCGGTTGGGGGTTATAAATAATTGAGAGCTTTACAGTAATCAAACTAAAGCAGCCGATGCAGTTAGTTTTTGCCCAATTTCTTTCAGGGCTATTGATAATGTTTTTAATTCAATGTCTGTAAAGTGTGCTTCTTTACCGTTTACATTATTACCATTAAGACGTTGGTAGAACCATTGTGGTGTTTTTTTAAAATAGTTTTTTGACAAATAAGATATTGATATTACTGGCAAAATATCTTCTAGTTTTTGTCTCAAAATCAATTCATCTGCTTTTTGATTGCTTTCTTTTATGCAAGTTAGCATTGCTTCAGAAAAATCATCTTGGTTTGCGTTATATAATAAATCCATAGCATCATGAATAACTGAAAATTCTTCATCAGTTTTAGCGTTTTGATATTGATTTTTTAATTTTTTTATTTCGTCTAACATAATTTTAATATTAATTTAAAGAATTTTATTTTCCAATTTCTTTTAATCTTGAAACTAATTTTTCAATTTCTAAATCAACAACTTTTTTCATTTGTTCACTTCTTGTTGATAATTCTTTATAGAATTCTAGATAGAATTCTAAATCTTTTTGAAGCCTTCGTTTTTCTTTTTTTAAATCTTCATTCATTTTATTGGATTATAATTTACAAAAATAATAACATTTTTGTAATTTTTCTTTGTTTGTTGATAAAAAAATGTTTTCTGCGAAAATTTTATTCAAGAAATTGCCGAAAAATTAATCATTAGCAAGCAAACTATTGAAGCCCATCGCAAAAACATTTTCTTGAAACTTAATGTAAAAAATATTGCTGGTTTGGTAAATGTTGCTGTAAAATTGGGAATTGTGAAGTGAAAATTACAATCCTAAAGCCATTTGATATCCTTTTAAAGTTTCTTCTGCTGTTTTTTCCCAGATATAGTTTTCTAAAACTTTTTTCTTTAATTCCGGGTTTACATCGGTATTAAAAGCTAAATCAATTGCTTTTTTTATAGATTCGACATTATCTGGTTCGCAATAAAATGCTAAATCTTCAAAATAATCATACGGATCTCCTTTTTTTGTGGCTACAATATTACAACCCATTGCTGCAGCTTCTAAGCTAGATAATCCGGGAGTTTCCATCCAACTTACAAGTGCGTGAACTTTGGCAACTTTGTATAAATCTCTTAAATCGTCGTGAGGAATTGCTCCAAGAAAAATAACATTTTCTCCAGCTTCTGAACGAACTTGTTCTACGTATTTTTTTTGGTTTTTAGATTCATTGCCTACCAAAACTAAAGTATAATTAGTATTTCTAACCGCTCTGACTAAATTCAAAGTTGCTTTTCTGCCTTCGATTCTTGCGGCACAAACTATACAATTTTGATATTGCGTAAATTTATTTATTAAATCGTTATTATTTTCGGTAAAAACCGATTTGTCTATTGCATTTGGAATATTAAAAAATTTATAGTTTTTTAAACTAAATTCTTTTGCAACTCTGCTCATTTCAGAAACTGAATTCGGTAAAAAAACCGATGTGTTTTTTACAATTTCATTCATTAAACCATAATATCCTTTAGAAAACATTTTGAAAACACCTTTATGAAAACGTTTTTCCGAATAATGTTTTACTAGCACTTTAATGTAATTTATTTGATATGGTGAAATTACATTTGCTAATTTTTGAAACATTCCGCCACGTGCTTTCCTTTCGAATTCTGTGTATAAACCATAAATTGTTGACAAAACAATTTTTTTATTTTGTTTTTTGGCATTCAACATTTGTCTATAAATGTCTTGTGGCTCCATTAAATTAAATAAATGTACCAAATCATAACTGGATAAATCTGGTTCAAAATCTAAGGAAATGTGAACTTGAACTCCAAGTTTTTCTAAAAACTCTTTCGTTTTCAGCATTTGAACCATATCGCCACCTGGAGCATCAAACAAATTTGTTCTAGATTGAAAAAGTACTTTCATTTTAATTTTTTAAGATTGCAAATATAGTTTTTATTAGTAGTTTTACGAACTAGAATCAATAAGTAAATTTAAAATGAAAAAAGTTTTATTTTTGTTTGGAACTCGTCCTGAAGCAATTAAAATGGCACCGTTAATTCATTGTTTTTCAGATTGTAATGAATTCGAAGTGAAAGTGGCAGTAACAGCACAACATAGAGAAATGTTAGATCAGGTATTGTCTTTTTTTGACATTAAAGTTGATTATGATTTGAATATAATGACGCCAAACCAAACATTACACGAATTGACTGCAAATTTAATTTCTAGGATTACTAATGAAATTTTATTGAAAGAGCATTTTGATTATGTATTTGTACAAGGCGATACTACTACTGTTTTAGCATCGGCATTGGCTGCTTTTTATCAAAAAGTTAAAATTATTCACATTGAAGCTGGTTTGCGTAGTGGCGATATGTTGAGTCCTTTTCCAGAAGAGATGAATCGTGTTTTAACGTCAAAATTGGCTGACATTCATTTTTGTCCAACTGAAAATTCTAAACAAAATTTATTGAATGAAAACATCACTAAAAATGTATTTGTGGTTGGCAACACTGTTATTGACGCTTTGTTAACAGGTTTGGATAAAGTTAAAAACTCATCTGAAGATGAATTGTTAAAAAAATATGATTTTATCGATTTCAATAAAAAAATTATATTAGTTACTTGTCATCGTCGTGAAAATTTTGGAAAACCATTCGAAGAAATTTGCAATGCATTATTAGAAATTGCTGATCGTTTTGAAAATAATGTTGAAATTGTTTATCCGGTTCATTTGAATCCAAATGTTAAAGAGGTTGCTCATAATTTGTTGAAAAGAAAAAACATCAAATTAATTTCTCCATTAGAATATCCTGAATTAATTTGGATGATGAATAAAAGCAACATTATTTTAACCGATTCTGGTGGCATTCAAGAAGAGGCGCCAAGTCTAGGCAAACCTGTTTTAGTCATGCGAGAAGTAACAGAAAGAACCGAAGGTGTTGATGCTGGAACAGCGATTTTGGTAGGTTCAGATAAATCTAAAATTGTGTTTGAAACTAGTAAATTATTATTAGATCCAACACATTATGCGAAAATATCTAAAGCTTCCAATCCTTATGGTGATGGAACGACTAGTGAGAAAATCTTAGATGTTTTGATTGGTTTGAGCTAAAATTAAAAAAAAGTAAAGCTCCAAGTATAAAAATCAAAATATCTCTTCCGTTATAAATCCCTGTAATTGTAATGGTTGTGAAAATATAAGTCAATCCAATTGCTGAAATGTAGGTAGTAATAATATCTTTATTATGATATATTTTTTTATACATATTAATTAAAAACATAAAATAAATTAATATTCCTAAAATTCCTGTTTTATAAAGTAAATACATAAATCCGTTATGTAGTTCGGAAATATATTTTAACCCTTTTTTATCATCGTTTAAAGGAGCAAAAAACTTCAAGTTAACTAAAGATCCGTAACCACAACCGAAGATAAAGCTAGTTGGATTTTGTTTCATAAGTTCGAAAGCACGTTTTGCTTCGTATGCTCGCCAATGATCCCATAAATCCGAATGATTTTCCCTGTTAATTTTTGTTTCGAAAATTTCTGCTGGAACATTTCTAATTTTATATAAGAAATTTTCTCGATCTATTTTAATGCTGAACAAATAAATATAAAAAGCAAAAATAGCAATGAAAAATAAACCGCAAAATTTAATAGTTCTTAGAGTAATAATTGAGTACCCGTAAATGGTTATTAATGTAATAATTGCTACTACAATCATTGTACGTGAAAAATAAGCAATTACTGATAATGAAATAATTAAGATGATAATAATGTAATATAAATTTTCATCGAAAATTTTTCTAGTTTTAAACTTCTTATAAAAAACAAGAAAAAATAATGCAAAAAGTTCTAGAAAATTATCTCTACCAAATTCTCTGATACCAGATACTGAGCCAAAATTGCTAAAAAATAATATAATAATAAAATGAAGTATTGCTGAAATAAGTCCAGCACATACTATTGCTTTTATAAATAGTTCGAAATTATTTATTTTTTTAAAGAACAAATAACCGATAGACAAACCTAACAATGGCTTAATAAAATGAGAAATATCTTTAAAAACGTTGAACAACTCATAATTGTTTATTATGGTTCCTGCAAAACCCAAAAAAAAGATTGAAACTAATGGGATTAAAAATTTAACTAAAGATTTTGGGATTTTAAATCCTTCGAAATAAAAGAAAACAACTAAAATAAATAATTGAAAAAGTATATTAATTTTGAATGAACTAAGGTATAATTGCAATAAAATCGTTATTACAAATAAAAGTTGGTAAACTTTTGTAGCGTTAAATTTCATGACATTAAATTAAGTCTTTTTTTAATTAATTTTACAGTTTTATTTACTGTAATAGCAAATTGCATTTTAATTCGTGCCCATCCAGCAAAATGTTTTTTAATATATATTTCAAACCCTTTTATTAACATTGGATTTTTTGAGTTGTCAAAACCTACAAAATGAATATAACTAAAGTTTGGTAAAAAAATTCTTTTGTATTGGTGATTAGCAATTTTTTTACATAAATCAACATCTTCGACGTACATAAAATAATCCATATCGAAGCCCTTTACTTCTGTGAAAATATTTTTTGAAACCATTAGAAAAGATCCACCAAGCCAATCGACTTCATAGCACTCTTTAGAAAACTTGCCGCTTTGAAATTCAATACTAATTTTAAAGATTTTTTTTAAAATTAAAAGATTTAAAAAATTAGGAAAATTGCCAGCAGCTGGTAAATACTTTTTATTTTCATCAATCATGTTAATTCCTAAAATACCTATTTCTTGTTCTGATTTATAAAAATCTAAAACTGGTGCTAGATCGTCTAAAATAATTGTATCATTATTTAACAGCAATAAATATTTACCTTTTGAGTGTTCAACTGCTTTATTATTGCCTTTTCCAAAACCGTAATTTACCTTAGATTCTATTAATATGACTTCTGGATATTTATCTTTAATAAAAGTACAGCTGTCATCTGATGAATTATTATCTAAAATTACGATTTCGAATGAAATTTTTTTAAGTTTTTCAAACAACGAATCAATACACTTTTCAAGGTAATTTTGACCATTATAATTTACTATAATTACTGATAACTCCATTAATTCCTCTGTTTTCTTATTAACGAAATATTTTTTATTAAAAATTCGGTTGAGATCATGAAAAGAAATGTCAATAAAAATTCAGTAATAAATAACGAAATTATTAATCCTTCTATTTGAAATTTCTTTATCAAAAAATAATTTAATAAAACACTTATTATTGATACAATTAAATAAATATTTGCATAAAAAAATTTCTTTTGATAATAAAACAAAACCTGTAAAAAAGGTGTGTTAAATGAAGCAAATAAAATAGAAACGCCTATCCAATTAAAATAATTAGATACCAAACCTGCATTTTCTTTTAAAAAATAACTTAAAAAATAACTTTTAAAAAATACTGAAAAACATATAATAAAAAATAATAATGTTGAACTTATTATTGAATATTTCAATATAAACTTACTTCCAATTGCATGCGATTTACTTAATAACTGACATGTTTTAGGATAAATAGAATTGAAAAAAAGTAACAAATAATTTCGCAAAAGTGTTATAAAAACATCTAATACTTTGTATATTCCTGCCCAAAAATCTCCCACAAAAGCTCCGATAAAAATAATTGGAGCGTAACTCATAGACGCTAATGAAAAATTATTTATTAACAAATGAGCATCTTCTTTTAGATAATCTAAAATCTCTTTTTTACTAACTTTAATTAAAATTATTTTATGTTTGTAAAAAAGAAAATAGTTGGCTAAAAGAAATACCACAACGTTGGATACTCCTAATAAAAAATTTACATAAACATAGTCTTCTTTATAATTAATAAAAAAAAATACAAGAATAATGTAAAATACTTTAGAAAATGCGGTAAAAAAAGCAGTACTTTTAAAATCTTCTAAACCTTGAAATACCCAAATTGGACTAAAAAATTGACCTAAAAAAATAGTGTAACTAAATAAATAAAGTTTAAAGTTTCCCTGAAAAAAAGGAATAAAAAAAATTAAAAAAAAACCAATCAATAATGTAAAAAAAAACAGAATAATTCTAGAATAAAAAACAACCGAAAATATTTTTTTTAAACTAATTATATTGCACCTATTTACAGAAATTTTTTTTAAGGGGGAAACAAAACTACCAAAATCAATAAAAATTGATAATATGAAACATACTGACAATGCGATACTAACTTTTCCAAATTGTTCTGCTCCACAAATATCTAGAACTTTTTTTGAGACAATTAATGGTATAAATATCGCAAAAATATTTCCTAAACCATATTGAAAGAATTTTTTTATTTGTGAAAATAATTCTTTAGAAATTAGATTTTGAATCATATTATTTAATCCTCATTTTTAAAGAAAAAAACTGCTTGATCTCCTTTAAATTCTTTGTTTAATATTTCAGATTGTTTTTTGTAAAGATTAATCTGTTTTTTATTAAAGATCGAATTTTTTAAACCCGTTAAATAAGATTTTTCATCAAATAACGAAATACCTTTCTGATACTGTTCACTCCCTAAAAACTGAAACTCATCAGAATTATATTTTTTACTAAATAGTTTTAAGCCAAAATAATTGGCTAGTCTCACTATTTCATTTGATGAATATAAATAAAAATGTCTTGGCGCATCAAGTTGAACCCAGTTTTCTCTATACTTTTCAAATGCATAACTATCTGCTATTGGTATTGCAATTATTAACGTACCTCTTTTATTTAGTAGTTTTTTTAATTGAACTAGTGCCCTTTCAGGTTGGTCTATGTGTTCAAAAACATGGTATAATATAATAACATCAAATTTCTCTTCAATATCAAATATAGATTTTTTTAATAATGGAAAATAATTATTGCTTTCTTCTTTAAGAAAAGGATCTATTCCTAACAAATTTTTATAACCTAAATTATATAAATTTGATAACAATCTTCCATCACCACAGCCAACATCTAGAATTTTTGAATCTTTGTTAAAAACATTTATCGCTTGAATTGAATCTAAAACTTTCTCTGGTCTTAAGCTGTGCAAGACTCTACCTAAAAGATTTTTCCTTTCAAATGAATAGCTGTTCCTGATTTTTTTTAAGTAAGAAGAGAAGAAATTAAGTTTTAAATTTTGATTAAAACTATAATAATTATTTGGATAATATTTTGAAATATTTTCCGGAATATTACTTATTACCAACGATCCATTAATTGTTTTTTTGTATTGAAATTTATCCTTCATACCAAACATTTTTTCGTTGGTATGTAATATTTCATTTTCTACAAACTGATGTAATGGCTCGTATAACATTTTAAAGAATTTTATTTTAATAAAAAAGGAAGTAAACTTACTTCCTTTTTTATTTATTTTATCAATTTTTTAAGTTCCTCTTGTAAATTAGTTTTAGCGATAAAAATCGGATCGTATACTTCTCCATTTTGTGGTTTTATTTTCGCAAGTGATGTTTTTTTATCATATTTTATTTGAGTATTATATCCGAAGTAAAATTCTAATATTGAATCTTTAGCTTCAAAAGTTTTATCATAATATTTCATTCTGAAATTAACCATTTTAATTTCATTCTGTAACTTATTTCCACCCAAATCAAACCTTATATTTGCAGGAATAACGTCTTGTGGCAACTTAAATTTGACTTCTTGTGAAGCATTGCTTCCTTTTACATCAACGTTAATGAATTTTTCAGGAGCAAAAACTTGGGAGCCATCTTCATTGTAGTATATTTGGAAGCTATCATCTTTTTTTACAATCATATCTACTATTACATTGAAAGATTTGTCGACTTCTAATTTAGTAGGTGTATCAGTTTTTGTATCGTTTTTGCACGACAATATACAAACAACTACTACTATTAATAAAAATTTAGTTTTGATTTTCATTACTTCTAGTTTTTTTGGCAAATATATACTTTTTTTTATGTTTTTTACTATTTTTAATTTTTTTTTACATATCCAAAAATGAATTAATGTTGTTTTTAGCGTTTGTTCATAAATTCCTTTTACATAAAATTTATATTCAAGCATATAACTTTTAATTTAGATTATTATATCGACTGGATAATTTTGAGTGTAACATGTTGTTATAGCAATTTTAGGCTTGTTGTTTCTTCTACTCCTGTAAACATTTATAATTCAAAACCTCCAATGTCAGCTTTTAAATATGTTGTTTTTTTGTTTTTTAAAAAATTATCTGTTTTTATTAAAGTTACTTTTTGACTTTTTGCTTTAATATTATTTGAAATCATTCCGAGAATAGAGTTTTCTTCAAAATTATTGACGGTAAATTAAAATCTTCTTTTTTCTCTATTTTTTTCTAAATCTTTTTGCAATTATATTTACTTATAGTTTGAATAGAAATTGTAATAATTTTGTTGAACTTATGTTGTTTTTACAATTATAAGAGAATAAATAGTGTTTTTATTCTTTTTATCTTTTGATTTGTTATTTGACAGTTACTTTTGTTGAGTGAATAAAAAACCCTTTTTGGTTATTATCATTTATAACTAAAATTCCTATTTGATAATTTCCTGATTCAAAATAATCTTTTCTTAAATTAATTTTAAATCCAGATTCATCATAATTATAGTGGTCATTATTTGATTGAGTTACGTCTGGACGAAGAATTTTTTCTGTAGCAATTTGATAATTAACTTTGTCACCTATCAATATCAATTTTATGTTTGAATTTAGTGAGTTAGTTTTTTTTATAGCTCCCCAACCACTAATAATAACTTTATTTGATTGAATTATAAAACTATCAACATTTCCTATCATATTTTGGGACTCTTTTTCAATGTTTTTAATTTTTATCGGTGGTGATTTCTTTTTTAAATCAATTGCGGGAATCTGAGTTAATAATTCGTATGACCACCTGTTATTTTTATCTTTAATTGCTAATGCAAATTGATAAATTCCTTGCTCAATTTTATTTGTGAATATAGTATTTTTAAATCCTGCATTATCTACATTTCCTTTTTTGTAATTGGCTGTAACATCTGGTCTTTTTATTAATTTTGATTTTGATATGTAGGTAAATTTTTCATTAGTTAAAGCAATATATGTCGAGTCGTTTTGATTACTAGATGTTGCGCTTAAATAGGACCAACCTTGAATATTTATAATATTATTGTCAAAAGTGTTTTTTTCGATATTATATTTTATTACATCTTTTTTAAATAAAGGACAATTTATAGTCTTAATCTTTAAAGACCTATCAATTTCATTGTAAATTGAATCAATTTTTTTAATAGCAATTTGATTGTTTTGTATATTAATCTTTTTATTTTTCGAATATAAATAATAATACCCATCTAAAAAACCTAATTTTACTTTATTTGCGAAAATTAACGGTGTAAAAGCGTCTAAGTTTTTAGGCGTTGTTATATATAGATCTGAATCTGGTATTATAGCTTCAGACAGATTTGTATTTAAAGAATCTATAAATATTTTATTTGCATCTCCTGTTATTCTTGCTACATATCCAGTCGAGATTGGCAAGTTGTTTTTTAATGCTATAAAACAAAAATCTTGATAATCTAGATATGTTAACAAATTGTTTTCAAAGCACGGATAAGTAATGATTCTTTTAAATTTTGAGCTTATGGTAGTCCATTTTTTTTCAGATATTTTTTTTATTTCATAATTACCATTTGACAAATCTCTAAAAGTTAATAAAGGTTTTATATCCACTATTTGAATGATAAATATTATAGTTAATAATATTGTTTTAAATTTATTTGGCAAATTACTTTTAGTGAAGATAAAAATGGCTAAAAACAAAATCGTATAATAAAACACCCAAATAAATCTGCCACAAGCCCTGAATACACCACCAAGTTTAGATATAATATTGGGTATTTGAAACTCAAATATTGTGTTTTCGTTTAAAGTAATTTTATTAGTTATTGAAAACATTGCTAAAGCCAAGGTAATAATAGCGATAGGCAAAACCGTTTTCCAATTGAACCATTTTACTTTTAATATGATTAATTGATGCAAAAAAATTAAGGTACAAAAAAAAAGCAAAATAATTATTCCTAATCCATAATAGGCATATCCTTCATATTGTTGGACTCTAACTTGCTTTAATTGAGGTAGAAATGTAGAAAACCCATCTGAATTATAAAATGAATTTAAATTAAAACTAAATAATCCATAACTGTCAATAACTTCAATATTTGTGTTACTTTCTAATGAAATCATTCCTAAAATATACCACGAAAAGAGAACTGAAAATATTGAAACAAAAACATATATTATTGTTTGTTTCAAATTAATCATTTTAAATAGAAAATGTTTTACTGGAAGAATTATATTAAATCCACAAACCATTAAAAACAAATACGGATTAATAAATGCACTTAAAATTATTATTATAATTTGTTTCTTGTTGATGTTATTAACGTTTTTTGAAGTAGGAGAAATTAAAAAATAATAAATTGAAGCAATTATAAGCCATTGGGCACAAAGTGCAGGATGAAAACCTCTATAAATTAAAACTGGATTAAAAGCAACTAATATTCCAAATAATATATTGTATAAAATAGAATTAGTATATAGGTTAACGATTTTAATTGTAAAATAACCTGTTAATAAATGACAAATCAAAAGCCAAATTCCAAAATATTGAAACTGACTTGGCAGTAAAAACGAAATACATTTAAAAAAAACTGCAGCTAATGGAATTGAGTCTGTAAAACCAATGTTTGTACCCGCAGGAAAATTATAGTTTTCAATATGACCTAACGGTAAACCCCATGGTTCGTTTCTAAAATAAGCCCAACCTAAATAATGTGTTCCCCAGTCATGATATGCAGACATTAACCAATTTATATTTATGGGATCTATTACTTTAAATCCATAACAAATATGAAACCCTATCAAAATAATAATAAAAGAGATTATATAATTTTTATTATTTACTAATTTATTCATTTTTTTTATGATTATTTGTTTTTTTTTAACCAATTCTATTTTAAAGCAAATAGAAACATTCTATAAAATAGTTTTATTTATTTTGATGAATTAAATTTGATTTATATTTTCGATGAAATCTTTATAAATATATAGATTTGTACTTTTTATGTTTTTTCTTGTGCTTAATTGCATTAATAATACAATTAATGTAACTGATGATAATTGCAATATAATAGTAAAAATAATCAATATAAGGTTCGATGCCCAACCTGGAATCGAAGATTCTGTAAATAACTTTAAATATAAAATTGAAATTACTGATAAAAGGCATAATCCTACGCCAAATGAAGATATCTTTAAAATTCGAACAGATAAAAAATCAAAATAAACCGATACAGAACTCAATCCATGAAGAACCAAACTAGTAAAATTCATTTTTGAATGTCCTGCATATCGTATTCCTCTATTTAAAATCACTTTGTCATATGGCGTTTTTGCTTGAATAATGCTTCCTGAATAATGATTCCAAAGATTGTCTTGAACGACGACTCGTTTTAATAGTTTTCCTGGGATACAACTAAAATTACCAAAATTTATTTTTTGATTGGTCATTAAATAAAATAGAAATTTATAAAAGAAATATCCTGTTTTGAATAATAATGATTCTTCTCTCTTTTTTCGTTGAGCAAATACAATTTTACTAGAATTAAGTTCAATACATTTTTTTATTAAACTAACAATATCTTGTGGTTTGTCTTCGCCATCAGCATCTAAAACTATTACAAAATCAAAGTTTTTTTTAACGTCATTTATGTAATGTAATCCAACTGCAATGGCTCTTTGATGACCAATATTTGTGTTTAAATTAACAACTTCTATTAATTGATTGTAATTATTATTAATCTCAAAATCATCAATCGATCCATCGTTAATAGCTATTATTTCAATATTAAAGTATTGGTCTTTGAATGATTCATAGATTTCATTTGTTAAAATCGAAAAACTTTCCCAATCATTAAAAACAGGTGTAAGACAAATAATTTTTTTATAATCTGTTACCATTTTATTGTTTTTGCCAGATTCCAACTACTGTTTTTCCGATGGTATTAAATGAAATAACATCTGTGATTTTTGAGATTGGTATAATAAAATTGTCCCAAAATTTAATTTGTTCCAATTCTGGATATTTTTGTTTCAAAAACCATTTGTTAGCCAATGATGCAAACAAACCAACAGAATCCAAATAAAATAATTTGATTTTTTTTAACTCATTAGGAACAGCATTTACTAACATTTGCTTATTGTATCTTCTAAAATGACCGATTGATTTATCAAATTCACTAAATAAATAATTATGTGCTGGAACCAAAACTACCAAATGCCCTCCTGATTTTAAGTAGTTTTTTGCTTTGTTAAGTTCGACTGAATCGTATTCAATATGCTCAATAACATCGATATATATGATAGCGTCGAATTTTCTATTTACATCTATCCCATCAATGGTGTTGGTGATAACTTCTATAAATGAAGGTAAATATTTATTTTCCTTTTTTAATAAAATTTCTTTAACTAATTCTGGATCAGGCTCTACACAAACCCAAGATTTTTGAGTGCCATCGCATAATGAAAAAGTTGTTTCTCCGATACCTGCACCAATTTCTAAAACATCTCCTACCAGAAGTTTTTTTATATGATTACCATAATAATTTTTCCAATTGTACGCATACTTAAAAAGCTCTAATTCATTTCCGATATAATCACTCATTTTTTTTATTTTATTTAGACTTCAAATTAATTGTTTGAAGTCAGTGTTTATTTAATAGTAAAATGTAACTATTATTCAAAATATCTATTCTTAATAAAATATTTTTATTTGCAAATTTATAAATTTTTCGAAGAAAAGCAAATTTTAAAGTTTACGAAATTTAGCCAATTCAGTAATTCAATCTAAAAAAATAAATTACCCCAAAATCCCATCAACAACCAAATCACTATTTAACTCAAAAAACAAAGGCAGCCTGATCAAACAATCAGTAAAATGATCTGTTTCTGGTAAATTTCTACCATCTTGCTTGTCTGTATAATATGGACTTGAATGTAAAAAAACTATATGAAATTCTTTGGCTTTTAAACCGTTTTTGATGTCTTTTATCAAAATCTAGTAAAAATCTATTTTTTAATCATTTTGTTTCTTTATGTTTTTAATAATGTGTAAAACTAATTTTTGTTTTTTGAAAAAGCAATGATTTATTAGATCAAAGAAAAACTAACTAATTCGGAATTCAATTCCGAAAAAGTCATACATTTGTAAAAATTATTTTTAAATGGAAATTCATAGAACTTTAGAACATAAAATTTTACTTTTTGCCAATCAGTTTCGAGCAATTGCATTGATGGGAATTAGACAAAGTGGCAAAACAACTTTGTGTAAAATGCTTTTTCCTAATAAACCCTATCTAAATTTCGAAAACATCGATGTGCAATTACTCGCCGAACAAGACCCAAATGCTTTTTTAGGCAAATACAAAACAACTGGTGCAATTTTTGACGAAATTCAAAAATCGCCAAGTTTATTTAATTACATTCAGGAACTTTTAGATAACGAAACTGAGCGTGGAAAATATATTTTGACCGGAAGTAGTAATTTTTTATTGAACCAAAACATAAGTCAAAGTCTAGCAGGAAGAGTTG
>JAYTMQ010000143.1:0-7583 GCA_043728355.1 Bacteroidota bacterium | reverse complement strand
TGGCTGTTTTTTATTAAATTCTTACTATTATATTTGTAAAGAAATTAATACCTAATTATTGTGAAAAATAAATACTTTTTAGCGACACTTTTATTGATTACTTTAATCAATGGATTTTGTCAATTGCAAAATTCGCAAATTGATAGTTTAAAACGGGTTTTCAAATATTCGAAAATTGATTCGGCTAAAGCAAATATTTACAACAACATTGCCGATAAATTCAAAGAATCTAATCCAGATTCTACTGATTTTTATGCTGCTAAAGCAAATGTTTTATCACAAAAAATAAATTATATTTTCGGGCAAGCCAATGCCAATTTGAATATCGGAAACGCCAATATCATTCTAGGAAATTATCGAATTGCTATTAATAACTTTCAAAAAGCACAAACTACTTTCGAAAAATTATTAGATTCAAATTCCGAAATTGATATTAAAAGATTAAAAAAAGGTTTGGCAAGAGCATATGCTAGTCAAGGAATTGTTTATTCACAAGAAAGTAATTATTTCAATGCCTTGGATTTTTACCAAAAAGCATTAGCAATTTATCTCGAAATTAATCAAAAATCCAGCATTTGTAAAGCTTATAACAATATTGGAATTGTTTATAAATCGCAACTCAATTATCCAAAAGCATTAGAATATTTCCAGAAAGCCCTGAAAATTCAACAAGAAATTGGCGAACAATCGGCTGCGGTAACTTTAACTAATATTGGAGTGATTTATGCCGAACAAGGCAACAAAAACAAGGTTTTAGAATACTTCGACAAAGCTAAAAAATTATTCGAAAACAATGACAACAAACGAGGTTTTGCGTTATTGAACAATTACTACGGAGATTATTATCTGAAAGAAAAAAATTATCCAAAAGCCGATATTTTTTATAATCAGTCTTTAAATATGTATGAAGAATTACAAAATAAATTCGGTGCATCATTGGCATTATACAATCTTGGAAATCTAAATACTGAATTAAAAAAATACGACCAAGCAATTGCATTTACCTCTAAATCATTATCTTATGCCAAAGAAATTGGAGTTTTAGACCAAACTTATCATTCCGAAAAGTTATTGAGCGAATTGTATGGTTTCAAGAACAACCAAGAATTATCATTTTTTCATTACAAGAATTATGTGGTGGCTCGTGACAGCATCAGCAATTTAGAAAACACCAAAAAAATGTTGCGTTCAGAAATGGAATCCGAATTCAAATCTAAAGCTGCAATCTTGGAAAGCGAATCGATACGCAAAACCCAATTCACGATTTTTTCATTAATCGGAGCATTTTTATTAATTGCATTGATATTTGTAATTTATAACAGAATGCAAGTCAAAAAACGATTAACCTTGCAGAAAGAAGTAGCCGAATATGAACAAAAAGCTTTGCATTTGCAAATGAATCCGCATTTTGTATTTAATTGTTTGGGTTCGATTTCAAGTTTTATCGTTCAAAACGGCACCGATTCAGCATTGAAATATTTGTCAAAATTTTCAAAATTAATGCGATTGACATTAGAATATTCCAAAGGTTCGTTAATTCCGATTGATAAAGAAATAGAAAGTTTACAAAATTATTTAGAATTAGAGCAATTGCGATTTCATAACAAGTTTTTATTTTCGATAAAATCTACCGAAAAAGTTGAATTCAATATGGGAATTCCTCCGCTATTAATCCAACCATTTGTAGAAAACGCCATTTTGCACGGCATGGTTCCAAAAGAAGGAAACGGCAGAATCGATGTTAAGTTCGATGTCGAAAATGGACAGTTTATTTGCAGCATTAAGGACGATGGAATTGGCTTGACCGAATCGAAAATTATGAAAGAAAATTCGGTTACGGCGCACAAATCGATGGCATTAGAAATTACCAAAAAACGATTAGAAATTATGGAAGCTACAACCAATAAATCCTCTAATGTGCAAATAAATGAAATTAAAGAAAACAATCAAATTGGCGGTACAGAAGTAATTTTGAGATTACCAATACAGTACATATAATAAATAATTCAAATAAAAATAAATAACTATGAAAACATTTTACAATTTAAAAAACTATTATCTTTTAATTCTAATTCTAATAAATTTTTGTTCATTTGGTCAATGTTGGAGATCAATTAGTGCAGGGCAAAATAAAACCTATGCAATACAGAATGATGGAACACTTTGGGCTTGGGGTTACAACGATGGTGGCACATTGGGTGACGGTACAAGTTTCAATAGGTACGAGCCTGTAAAAATAAGTTCTGATACAAACTGGAAAAACACTTCAACTGGATATTCGCATACATTGGCTTTAAAAAATGATGGAACATTATGGGGTTGTGGCTCAAATTCTAATGGACAATTAGGAAATTTATCGCTATCTAACCAAAGTACATTGGTACAATTAAATACAGATAATTGGAAATTTATTTCTGCTGGATTTGGATATTCGTTGGGAATTAAATCAAACGGTACTCTTTGGGCTTGGGGTAGTAATGATAGTGGTCAATTTGGAAATGGTAACACATTATCTTCTAATGTTCCAACACAAATTGGAACTGGTCTTTGGAAATCTGTTTTTGCTTCATTTAGATGTTCAATTGGTATTAAAGAAGATGGAACAATTTGGTCTTGGGGCACTAATTTGTATGGTCAACTTGGATATGGTAATCTTTCATCATCTTATAGTCCAGTTCAAATTGGGTTTGATACTAATTGGAAAACTGTTTTGATGAGTCAAGCACATACTTTAGCATTAAAAACAGATGGTACTCTTTGGGCTTGGGGCAGGAATTTTAGTGGCTCATTGGGAGATGGTACTTTTATTGATAGGCTTGCTCCGGTGCAAATCGGAACTCAAACTTGGGATAGTATAACTGCTTGTTTACAAGAATCTTCGATTGCTATTAGATCAGATAAAACACTTTGGAGTTGGGGATATAATGGTTATGGTGAGTTAGGGCTACCAGCAGGAGTAAATTACAACGCACCAATTCAAGTAGGTTCAAATTCAGATTGGGTTGACGTAGTCGCAGGAAACAATCATACAATTGTAATCTCAGAAAGCCAAAATATTTTTTCTTGTGGTTACAATCTTTATGGACAACTTGGTGATGGTACAAATATAAATAAATCTAGTTTGACCCAAATAAATTGCTCCAGTTTATCAAACAATGATCTTGAAATTAATTCTCTAAATTTTAATTTATCACCAAATCCGGCTTCGGAAAAAATTAATTTTAATTCAGAAACCAAATCTGTTACCGTTTTTGATATTAATGGTCGATTAATTAAATATTCAAATATATTAAGTAAGGAATTTGATGTCTCTGAACTAAATCCTGGCTTGTATATATTGAGAGTTGAAACTGAAATCGGAATTTTTAACAAAAAATTAATTAGAAAATAGAAATTTAAAGTAAATAATATTTTGCTTAATTTTTTAATTTAATTATATTATGACTACAGCAATACTAATAGACGACGACAAACATTTGCGAGAAGGATTAAAAGCACTTTTGGATCGTTACACCAATGACATTCAGATTATTGGCGAAGCCGAAAGTGTAAAAACTGGCATTCTAGCCATCGAGAAATTGCAACCGCAAGTGATTTTTCTAGACATTCACTTGAGTGACGGAACCGGATTTGACATTCTAGAAAAGCTGAAAAAAGCGACTGGCAAAATTGCTTCGCATATAGTTTTTATTACTGCTCACGAGCAATATGCAGTAAAAGCATTCAAGTTTTCGGCACTAGATTTTATTTTAAAACCTATTGATCCTGAAGAATTGCAAGCAACAATCATCAAGATTAAAGAAGTGGCTTCGAAAACCAATTCGTTCGATCATATAGATTTATTGCTAGAAAATATCAGAAAAAAAGTTGATAATTTCAAACGAATTGCACTTTCGACCAGCGATGGAATTCATCTTTTTGAGGTTTCGGATATTATAAGGTGCGAGGCAAAAGGCAATTACACCGAGTTTTTCATCAAAAACCACAAGCCAGTTTTGATTTCTAGAACACTAAAAGAATATGAAGAAATGTTAACCGAACAAGGTTTTGAACGCATACACCAATCGCATTTAATCAACTTAGCATTCTTGAAATCATACATAAAAACCGATGGTGGATATGTGATTATGGCAGACAATGCGCAGATTCCTTTGGCGCAGAGTAAGCGGGAAAGGCTGCAAGAAATGATTAGGAATTTATAAATTAATAGAAAAATAAAATAAAAAAATACAACAGCACTTTAAATAACTTAAATTTGCACTCTTTAAAAAAAAATAAATATTACTATGAAATTAATTCTATTATTAATCAATTTTTTCTTTTTCGTATCAATAAATGCGCAAGTTACTACTATAATTAGTCCTACAATTAATAATGGTGGTTTTGAACAAGGATTAACAGGTTGGACAGTTCAGAATAACAATGGCGAAAATAAGTGGGTTACAGGAAATGTACCAACAGTCTGTTATTCAGGTAGTAAATGTGCTTTAATATCTAATTCGATTAATGTCCCTTATAGTCATCAATACAATTTTACAAGTGCAAGTATATCTAAAATTTATAAGGATGTTGTTTTTCCCGCAAATACCGCTAATTTTATTTTAAAGTTTAAAACTCTAGTTCAGGGCAGTAATTACTCGAATTTATATGTTTATTTACTTCCGAGTACTCAAGTTTTGAATAGTATTGAAATACCAAATGGCAGTCCTTTGGCAACCTACACGCTGCAAGGTCCAAATTGGATTGAAAAGAACATTCCTATTAGCAATAGTTTATTAGCAAACACTACTTCAAGTTCAACAAAAAAATTAGTTTTTGTTTGGAGAAATAATATTGATTCAGGTTCGACGGTAATTCAACCACCAGCAACTATCGACGATATAACAATTGATAATTGTAATGTGCCTACAAATATTAATTCAATAAATGAATTTAATCAAGCTACAATAAATTGGGATTCTCTCGATACTTCTTGGATAATTAGATATAAATTGGCAACTTCGACAACTTGGACAGAAATCCCTGCCATTTCAAAACCTTTTTTATTATCAGGTCTAAATGTTGCTAATAATTATAAATTTCAGGCGAAAAACGCAACAATTCCGTGTAGTGATTGGAGTAGTGAGTTTAGTTTTACAACGACACCCATTAATAATGATTGTTCTAATGCAATTTTAATTGATCCGCAAGACAATGTAGAATCTTTAGTGAAAGTTGTAGGTAGTTTTGTAGGAGCAAGTATGACAAGTCCAACCCCAAATTGTAATGCAACATTTACTAATTTGGCTGGAAACGTATGGTATAAATTTACAGCAAATAGCGAAAAGTATATTATTGATGCAAATTCAAATTATAGAGTAGAACTTTTTAAAGGCAATGATTGCAATAATATGATTTATCAATATTGTAAAAACGGGACAGCTTATTTAAATAATCTTGAAGTTGGAAGTCAATATTATTTTAGATTGATTAATTTGCAAATTAGTCAATTCTCAAGTAGTAACGATTTCACCTTTCGATTGGTTAAATCTCCAATTGCACCCATTAACGATTTGTGTACTAATGCAATATTGTTAACTAGTACGGTACAATCGGGTAATTTGGTAGGAGCCAATCTAGAAAGTGATTCTCCGATATTATATAACCTAAATAATGAAATTTTAGGCGATGTTTGGTTTAAATTTGTTGCTACAGAAAATTTTGCAACAATAGTTTTAACGCCAAGTATTGTAAATAATTTTAGTGGTTTTGGAACCACAGGTTTAAGGGTTAGTGCAGGATTGTATACTGGCACTTGCGGAACTTTAACTTCATTTCAAACTTTTAGCGAATTTGACCCATATAGTGGCGGTAACGCTGGAGCTACAAACCAATTGCAAATTGGGCAAACCTATTATTTAAGAGTTTATGGTAATCGTGTCAATCGAAATTGGCAGTTTGGAGCTAGTGTAATTCCACAACCCGCACCTATAAATGATTTGTGTGAAAATGCTACATCTGTAACTTTAAATGTTAGTACAGATACTACAATATCAATAGGAACTGGTCCATTTGCAACACCGTCGGCTGGAATTACAGCAACTTGTTTTCTTAACTCAGATACAGTTCCAGATATATGGTTTAAAATTATACCAAATGCTACAAAATATATAATATATACTGGGTACAGGCCTGTAACTTTTTATTCTGGGACTTGTTCTGCGCTAACGCAAATAGGTTGTGGTGGCAGTGGTTTTATTTTAAATAATTTAACCATAGATGAACCCTTTTACATGCGAGTATTTAGTCAATCTAGCCCAGTAATTTTTAAAAATTTTAGTGCTGAAGATGACTGCGATACTAGTTTAGAGTTGTTTCCAGCTTTAGATCCAACATTTATTTATTCGTCAACAATCAATGCTACACCTAGTGCCACCGCATCTAGTTGTGCTCCTGTAAATAAAGATGTATGGTTTAAATTTACAGCAACTAGCACAAAACACCAAGTTGTCATTGAAAACGGATATGATTCTCCCGCTTCAGGAAACGCATTATCGCTAAGTGTTTATTCTGGGGATTGTAATGCGTTAACTGAAATAAATTGTTACTTATTAAATGGTCAAAGTGTTTTGCCAGTAATATCTAATTTTGTGATTGGACAAATCTATTATTTAAAAGCATCACGGTCAATAAGTAGGTATTTTGGAATAAAAGTAGTCACAATTTTGACTCAACCAAACGATGAATTAGTCAATGCAATAAACATTCTTCCAGACAATCAAGGAACTTGCACTGAAATTTCTGGATCAACTAGTGGAGCAACTGCTTCATCTGGATTTGGAAACTACTGCAATGTGTATAGTAATGATACAGATGTTTGGTATAGTTTTATTGCCGATGTAAATTCTTATAAACTTGCATTTAACTACGCATATGCAGGATCGCATAAATTAGCCATTTACAAAGAAATTTCTTTTAATAATTTACAACCTTTAAGTTGCTCTTTGCAAGGAAATTTATCTGGATTTGAAATTGGAAGTAAATATTATTTAAGAATAAGCAACTATTCTTCTACAGTTAGTCAAAACTATTCTGTTTGTATTTCTAAAATAATTAATGCACCTATAAACGATGAGTGTGCCAACCCAATTTTACTTACAGTTTTTCCTACAGCAAATTGTTCGGCAGATATAGTTGCTGATTTAAGTAACGCAACATACAATCTAGTTATACCAACAGTAAATACTAATTCAACATCTGGTTCTGCAGTAAAAGATATTTGGTATAAATTTACAGCTATTTCAGATAAACTATTGATTAAAAACACTATTCCAACAACAATTATCAATTCTTTTTATTGCACATTAAAGCAAAATAATTGCAATAATAATGACTTTATTGTTCAAAAAAATATTGCCAATCCAAATACTGCTATTTTTTATAATCTAGTAATTGGCACTGAGTATCTATTAAAAATATCCTCAACTTATTATTTAGACATTAATTTTTATGACTATCCGTAACTAATACCAAGTTGTTTCTAATGCAGCAATCATAAGTCTATCCGATAGTTTGTCTCCAAAATATCGTCTATTAAACTTATA
>JAYTMQ010000142.1:0-52695 GCA_043728355.1 Bacteroidota bacterium | reverse complement strand
TTGGGCTCGAACCAAGGACCCTCTGATTAACAGTCAGATGCTCTAACCAACTGAGCTAAGAAGGAAAGTGTGTTTCACTTTTAAAGCGGTGCAAAGATATAATTATTTCTTGTTACTGCAAACAAAATATATATTTTTTTTAAATATTTTTATTAATCCATTATCAAATGCCAAATGTCGTTTCCGAAAACCAACGCCATTAAAGACAAAAGTATCACAACGCCAATAGTTTGAGCGATTTCTAATGTTTTTTCGGTAGGTGCTTTTCTTGTGATTACTTCAATTAAAATAAACATTGCGTGACCTCCATCAAGACCAGGAATAGGTAAAATATTCAAAAACGCCAACCAAATTGAAAACATTGCTGTGAAATTCCAGAAAAAGGTCCAATCCCAAGTTGGCTTAAAAATTTTGAACATTCTCAATGGACCACTAACTTGTTTATAGCCCTCGGTAGTTTTATTAAAAATTAACTTAAATTGTTTTATTTGACCAGTTAAAGTAGCAATTGTTTTTGTAAATCCTGCAGGAATTGCTTCTCCAAATGATAAATTTTTAGTGATTATTGCACTTTTTAAAACTTCCATGTTCGGATAAAATCCAATTTTTCCGTCTTTATCTGCTTTGGTTTTTAAAGTTAATTCTTGTCCATTTCGTAAAATGTTAATTGCAATCGTATCTTTTTTGGCTTTGCTTAATACTGCTCCAAATTGATCAAAAAACATAGTTTTTGAACCATTTAATCCAACAATTTTATCGCCTTTTAACAATCCAGCTAACATTGCGGGCGATTTTGGCATAACCGAATCTACGACAGTTTCAACTCTAGGTGTTAGAAATCCTTGACCTTTACTTTTAATTACATCACGTTTTCCTTCATCTTTTAGGTCAAAAGTCATTACTTTACCTTCACGATTTACGGTAATATTGTCTCCAAACAAAATTTCTAATGGTAATTGGTCGAACTTCGGTTGATCTTTTCCATCAACTTTCAAAATTTTATCTCCAGATTTTAGTCCTAATAACTGACCGGCTTCATCAACAGCTATTCCGTTTGTAAATTTTGAATTATCGACATAATTATCGCCATTATTAAACAATAACATAGTGTAAATAAACCAAGCCAAAAAGAAATTTACAATAACGCCTCCGCAAATGATTATTAGTCGTTGATATGGTGGTTTACTTCGATATTCCCAAGGTTGTGGCTCTTGTTTTAGCTGCTCTTTATCCATACTTTCGTCGATCATTCCAGCAATTTTGACATAGCCGCCCATAGGCAACCAACCAATACCGTATTCGGTTTCGCCAATTTTGGTTTTAAATAATGAAAACCAAGGGTCAAAAAATAAATAGAATTTATCTATTTTGGTTTTGAAATATTTTGCTGGTAAAAAGTGACCTAGTTCGTGAAGTATTACTAAAAATGACAAGCACAAAATGAGTTGTGCTATCTGAATAAGTGTTCCCATATTTAATTTTAAATTCGTATAAAAAGCAAAAGTAAGGTTTTCGCCTTACTTTTCACTATATATGTTAAAGGTTTTAGTTTTTTATGAATTTTTTGTGAATCAATCCTTCCGAAGTTTTAATAGAAATAGAATAAATTCCATTTGATAAACCAGAAACCGAAATAGCATTCAAATTGCTATCTAAAACTTTTTGTCCTAATAAATTAAATATTTGTGCGTTTTGAAATTCAATATTACTCGGAATATCAATATTTAAATATTCATTTGCAGGATTTGGAGATAACAAAATTGCGTTAGATAATTCAAAGGAATTATTTGCCAAAGTTCCTATGACCGGATTTAATGTTATGATGTTTCCTTTAGAAATAATGTTTTTTTCAGGATCGAATGAAACGCTGCTAATTAAAAAATTGGTTGGAACAATAAACTCTTGATTGTTAGAAGTATTATCAACCCGCAAAACTTGTGTGGCGCCAGCTGCTCCATTAATTTTAATTTCTAAAGGCATTTCGAAATAAGAAACATTCGAATTTACTTGAGTTTGAGAAACATTTATTTTTGCTTGGTTGCCTACTAAATTTTGAACCGTTATTGTATATTTTGGGTAACCTTGCCCATAAACCCAATCATTAAAAAACTCAGTCATATTTACACCAGACACTGTTTCAATTTGAGCTTTAAAATCGGTTGTAACTGCATATTTATATGTAAATTGTGGGTTGTTAATATATGTATTCATTACTTGCCAAAACATTGCATCGCCCAATTTATATCGCAACATATTAGTAACCATTGAACCTTTACTGTAGGTTACAGAACTACTAAAAATTCTGTTTGTATTAGTTATTTGTGTATCTGTTAAATATAAATTACTTGTGTAGGGTGCCGCTGTTGTATAAGCTGGAATATTAGTAATTGTTGTTATTTTTCCAGTTTTCCAAGTTCTAAAAGCTGTATTACCGTCTAGATGTTCTACGACCAAACCCGATAAATATTCTGTAATTCCTTCGTTTAACCAAATATCTTTCCAAGTGCCACAAGTTATTTTATCGCCAAACCATTGGTGTCCCATTTCGTGAGCAATCAAACTTCTAGCATAAGCACCGCTAGCATTTGCCGTCATAAAAGAAACAGTAGTGTGTTCCATTCCGCCACCCCAGCCAAATTGGCAATGACCATATTTTTCGTTTCTAAACGGATAAGCCCCAAATTTCGTTTCATAAAAATTAATTATCGATAGTGTTGGAGCCAAACTGGCAATATTTGCAGCTGCTGTTTCTGGATACATATAATTAACTATCGGAAAAAATGGACTTGCTGGCGTCCCTAAACCACCTTGCTGGTTATAAACTTGATAATCTGTAACAGCAAATGCAATTAAATAAGCAGGAATTGGATATTGATGACGAAAATGTGTTGTTTTCAAAGCGCCGTTAACAATAGGAGCTTCTGGTTCAACACCGTTTGCTACCGATACATATTGACTTGGTGCTGTAATGTAAACATCTATTGAATCAACTTTGTCATTCAAATCTTGTTTGCATGGCCACCAATCTCTGGCACCATAAGGTTCTGATAATGTCCACATAACAGGCACGCCATTATGTTGTTCGATCTTGAATGACTCAAATCCTTGCGCCAATGGTGGATCACCAGCATAAACAATTTCAACAATTGCCGATGTTCCAGTCATTTGCATTGCTGGTAAAGAAATAACCAATTCATTTGTTCCAAATTGTGTATAAACTAAATCTACTCCATTCATTTTCACAGAACTTACAGCCAATGAATCGAATAAATCAAAAGTTAATGTTGACATATTAGCAGTTGCGGTGTAAGTTGTAGTAACTTTGCCTGAAATTGATGCAACAGCAGGATCGACAGTAAATTCAAGCTTATGATAAGTAATATCGTAGTTTAAAGTATTTGGATTTACGACTAAATTTATGGCTCTTGATGCCGATTTCATTTCGGCTTCGACCATACTTTCGAATTCTTTGTTTTCTTGCGAATTTGCAGATAATGCAAAAATTACGCCAATAAACAAATAAATATTTTTCATAATGGTTGGTTTTTATGCAAATGTAATTAATAATGTAATTAATAATGTAATAAATATTGGTTAAATAACCTTAAAATTTATTTTGTACTATATAATATGTAAAATTCTAATGATTTAATAAATTCTAATTCCCTAAATTTGCTAACTTATTTCAAAAGCAAAATTATGTTACAAATAGCATTTATTAGAGAAAATCAAGAAAAAGTCATTAAAGCATTGACAAAACGAAATCTCGATGCGACTCAAACCGTTCACGATTTAGTTGCCATTGACGAAAACCGTCGATCAACACAACTTGAAATGGATAATATCTTGTCAGAAACTAATAAATTATCTAATGATATTGGCGAATTAATGAAATTGGGCGAAAAATCTAAAGCCGAAATCTTAAAACAAAAAGTACATTCTAATAAAGAAAAAAGCAAAGATTTATCTGAAAAAACCGATGCTTTGGCAAAAGAATTATTAGATAAATTATATACATTGCCCAATCTTCCTGCCGATAGGGTTCCTGAAGGTAAAACTCCTGAAGAAAACCTAAACATTTTCGAAGAAGGCGCAATTCCAAAATTGCACGAAGGCGCAATGCCACATTGGGATTTGATAAAAAAATATGACATAGTCGATTTCGAATTAGGAACTAAAATTACTGCACCAGGTTTTCCTGTATATAAAGGTAAAGGCGCAAAATTGCAACGTGCTTTGATTTCTTATTTCTTAGATAAAAACACCGATGCAGGTTATTTAGAATACCAAGTGCCGCATTTGGTCAACGAAGCTTCGGCTTATGGAACAGGACAATTGCCTGACAAAGAAGGTCAAATGTACCACGATGGCAAAGACGATTTATACCTAATTCCGACTGCCGAAGTTCCTATAACCAATATTTTTCGTGATGTAATTTTACAAGAAGCCGAATTGCCAGTTTTGGCAACCGGTTACACGCCTTGTTTCCGTCGTGAAGCAGGATCTTGGGGTGCGCATGTTCGCGGTTTAAATCGTTTGCACCAATTTGATAAAATAGAAATCGTTCGAATCGAACATCCAGAAAAGTCTTACGAAGCTTTGGAAGAAATGGTCGAACACGTCAAAAATATTCTTCAAGAATTAAAATTACCTTATAGAATTTTGCGTCTTTGTGCTGGCGATATGGGTTTTGCATCGGCAATGACCTATGATTTCGAAGTTTTTTCGACCGCTCAAGACCGTTGGTTAGAAATTAGTTCGGTTTCTAATTTCGAAACTTTTCAGTCAAACAGATTGAAATTGCGTTTCAAAGATAAAGACGGAAAAAATCAATTGGCACACACATTAAACGGAAGTTCACTAGCTTTACCTAGAGTTTTAGCTGGAATATTAGAGAATTATCAAACGCCAGAAGGGATTGTTATTCCGGAAGTTTTACGAAGTTATTGTGGGTTTGATATTATTGAATAATACTTTAGATTAAATTTGGCAAAATTTTTGACATTAATTATTATATTTACATTCAATTTTGATTACAAATGAAAACAATAACTTTAAATCTACCAGATTCTTTAGATATAAACAATTATGAAGTTATAATGATTTTGGCAACACAATTATATCAATCTAGTAAACTTTCTTTAGGTCAAGCTGCTGAAATTGCGGGTTTAACAAAACGAACATTATAGAGTTGTTAGGTAAAAATGAAGTTTCGGTGTTTAATTTTCCAAAATCTGATTTGATTAACGATGTTACCAATGCTTAAGTTAATTATGAAAACAACAATTCTGATTCTAATTTTAACAATAGTCTCTTGTAAAAATAACCAACCAAAAAAACTAATAACAAGCCAAGAATCGCCTTATGAATTATTTTTTAATGAATTAGAAATCGAGAATTTATCAGATACAATTCTAGTTCCGATTCAGACTCGAATTTTTGGTTGCGGAACGGGTTATACACAATATCAAGAAAATTTAGTAAAAAAAGGTTTAAACAAATTCTACGAGAAGTATGGTGATGTTTTGAGTAATACTTTGGCTATTACAAAATTTGAAACTAAAAATAAAACAAAAATTCTGTGGATTACTAGAGGCAACGAAGGCGAACTTAATGAGTTGTTTGATAGCTTTTTGCACAAAAAACTAAATTTTGAAAAAAGAATTATGGAATCTAAGAATTATGTTTCATTAACCGAAACGCCATTTTCAATGGATAGTCTTATTGTTGATATTTCTGTAAATGAGCCAATATCAAAAAAGTTTATTCAAAAAACATACTCAATTTTCAAAGTTAATGAGAAATGGAAATTAAATAAAATTATAAATTAATTTTTTATACTTACAAACTGAAAAATCTTCTTTTAAATATCGCTTTCTTTTTTACTCTTTTTGCTTTCTCGCAAGACCAATTGGCGCAAAATTATTTTGATAAAGGCGATTTCGAGAAAGCCTTAATTTCGTATGACGAATTGTTAAAAAACCAACCATCGAATTCGAATTATTTCATAAAGAACATAGAATGTTTACAACAAACTAAACAGCTCGACAAAGCCGAAACTAAAATCTTAGAACGATTAAATAACTACAAACAAGGCAATTTATTGGTCGAATTGGGTTTTAATTACAGACTCAAAAAAGACGAAACCAAAGCCAAAAAATATTTTGATTTAGCAATCGATAAAATCAAGAAAAACGCAAGCGATGTTTATGGAATTTCGAATTGTTTCGAGAAAAAAATCATTCTAGATTATGCGCTTTTGGCTTATCAAACTGCCAGTCAAACAGATGCGAAAATGAATTTTAATTATCAAATGGCTTTGTTGCACGGGCAAATGGGAAACACCGATTTAATGATTGAAACTTTTTTGAACGAGTCGTTTACTAACCCAAATATGTTGCTTTCTATTCAAAACCAGTTGTCTCGATTTATTGCCGAAGACACTCAAGAAACTTTTCGTGATAAGTTAAAAAAAGCATTACTTTTAAGAAGTCAACAAAGCCAAGATATTTTTTGGAATCTATATTTAAGTTGGTATTTTGTGCAACAAAAAGAATTTGGAAAAGCATTTATTCAAGAAAAATCAATTTATAAACGCAACCCCGAATCATTTGCCAACATTGTTAATTTAGCACAATTATCGGTAGAGGAAAATCAACCAGAAACTGCCAACGAAATTTATGCCTTTATTCTAGAAAATACTTTAGATCAAGAACTAAAAATCCGAGCCAATTATTACATTCAAAAACTAAAAATAGACAAATCCACAGCAATTGATTATCCAATAATTACTTTAGAATTAGATAATTTAATTAAGCAATATGGAGTTTCACCTTACACATTATCGTTACAAAAACTACAAGCACATTTTACAGCTTTTAAATTGAATAATCCAGAGGCTGGCAAAAACATTTTGAAAACTGCTTTAAATTTGCCATTAAATCAATATCAAACTGCCGATTTAAAAATGGAAATGGCTGATATTCTCTTGTTTCAAGAACGTTTTAATCAAGCTACAATTATTTACACGCAAATAGAAGACGATTTAAAAAACGATGCAGTTGGTCACGATGCTAGTTTGAAAATTGCCAAAACCAGTTATTTTCAAACCGATTTTGTTTGGGCAACTAAACAATTGAAAGTTTTGAAATCATCGTCTACACAATTAATCGCTAACGATGCTATTGATTTATTTCTTTTAATAAATGACAATACTGTTGCCGATTCACTTCAAGTTGCATTAAAAAAATTCGCTCACGCTGATTTTTTATCATACCAAAACAAACCAAAAGATGCACTTTTAGAATATCAAAAAATCTTGAAAGATCATAAAAGTCAAGAAATTGAACCTATCACATTATATAGAATTGGTAAAATATTCGAAAATCAAGGAGATTATGCTGCAGCATTGTCTAATTATCAAATGATTATCGATGGTTTTAAAGATTGTATATATTTAGACGAAGCCAATTATTTTTCGGCTGAAATATATAATAATCAAACAAAAGACATAGAAAAATCTAAAAAATATTATGAAGAAATAATATTTAAACACGAAGACAGCATTTATTTTACTGATGCCAGACGAAAATATAGAGCCATTCGAGGCGATAAAGATTTATAAGAATTAGATAATTTTGTTTTTATAGTATTCCAAAACTCACAACCCAAAACTCACAACTTATAACTTTTTATGATCATTTACAACGTCACTATAAACATCCACGAAAGTGTTCACAACCAATGGCTTAATTGGATGCAAACCAAACACATTCCAGAAATTCTAGCAACTAAAAAATTTTCATCGGCTAGAATTGTCAAGGTTTTGATCGAGGAAGAAATGGGCGGAACAACCTATTCTGTTCAATACACAACCGATAACAAAGCAACATTACAAAAATATTACGATGAAGATGCGCCTGCTTTTCGAGAAGAAGGGTTACGCCTTTTTGGTGATAAAATGTTGGCATTTAGAACAGAATTGGAGTTGATTTCGGAGCATTTTTAGTGTTTAATTTTAGAAAATTATAAGTTTTTTAAAAAAAAGTTGTTCCAGTTGGGGATTTGTACATATTTTATATATCTTTGCAATAACAGTACACACCACGCTATAGTTTTTAGTAATATAAACAGCGTCCCAGGGTGTGTCTTTTGCTTTAAATAAGTTTCGTTTTTTACTTTTATCTGCTTTTTATGTTCGAAAAATTACCATTTACTATTGAAGAACAAATTGAAAGACTAAAAGAAAGAGGTTTAATTATTACTCCTAATGATAATGCTTCTCATTATTTATCCCATATAAGTTATTATAGATTAGGTGAATATTGGCATTCAATGCAATCTGATAAAGTAAATCATGTTTTTAAAGAGAATAGTAAATTTAAAGATGCAATTGCCCTTTACAAATTCGATGGCGAATTAAAAATTTTATTGTTTGATATAATCGAAAAAATAGAAATTAGTTTAAGAACAAAATTAATTTATCATCTATCACACGAATTTAATCCTTGGTGGTTTCAGAATTTTGACTTATTTATTGATAGTAAAGCATTAGTTAAAACGCTTTCAAGTTTAGAAGAAGAATTAGAAAGGTCTAAAGAAATAACAATTAAAAATCATTTCAAAATTCATAAAGATGATTTACGTTTTCCTCCAGCTTGGAAATCTTTAGAACAAACAAGTTTTGGATCATTATCAAAATTATATGGTAATTTAAAAAACACTATAAATTCAAAAGATACAATTGCTAAAGAATTAGGCGCAGTTAATCACACATTTCTGCCAAGTTGGCTTCAATCAATTGCTCAGATTCGCAATTATTGTGCGCATCATTCTCGATTATGGAATAAAAATTTGCCAGGAAGTCCAAAATTATTATCAAATCCTCCTTTTAGTTGGTTAGAAGATGTTCCTAGACAACACGAGTTCCAAAAATTATACGTTCATCTTTGCATAATGAAATATCTTCTCAACAGGATTCAACCTGAAAATAATTTTAGTGAGAGATTGAATAATCTTTTTGTTAAATATCCAAATGTTGATCCAAACGCAATAGGAATGAAAACAAATTGGCAAAATGAAGATCTTTGGAAACTATAAATTTTTAAAATAAAATCGCTTATAATCCTAAATAAAAAAAATGGAAGCAGTAAAAGCCAAAAAACATCTTGGACAACATTTCTTGAAAGACGAAAGCATTGCCAAAGCTATTGCCGATACATTAAATCTCGTGGGTTATAATGACGTTTTAGAAATTGGTCCAGGAATGGGCGTTCTAACAAAATATCTTTTAGAGAAAGAAACCAACGTTTATGTAATCGAAATTGATGGAGAATCGGTTACTTATCTAGACGAAAATTATCCAAAGCTTAAAGATAAAATCATTTCAAAAGATGTTTTGAAATACAATCTTAACGAAATTTTCGATGGCAAACAATTTGCAATAATTGGTAATTTCCCGTACAATATTTCGACACAAATAGTTTTTAAGTGTCTTGAAATGCGTTCGCAAGTTCCAGAATTTGCTGGAATGTTCCAAAAAGAAGTCGCACAACGCATTTGCGAGAAAAAAGGAACAAAAGCCTACGGAATTCTTTCGGTTTTGGTACAAGCATTCTATGAAGCCGAATATTTATTTACGGTTGACGAAACCGTTTTTATTCCGCCACCAAAAGTAAAATCTGGCGTTTTGCGATTGCGCCGTAAAGAAAATTTCACTTTGCCCTGTTCAGAAAAATTATTTTTTACAGTCGTAAAAACTGCTTTTCAGCAACGAAGAAAAACCTTGCGAAATAGTTTAAAAACATTAAATTTGTCGGACAATTTACGCGAAGACGAAGTTTTTAACTTGCGCCCTGAACAACTCGACTACAATCAGTTTATTGCATTGACCAAAAAAATAGAAGCCGATGGAATTTAAAATCAGCAAAGATCTAATCAAAGAATTAGAGCAACTCATTCTCAATAAAGACGACCAACAACTCGAGGTTTTATTGAACGATTTGCACCATGCTGATATTGCCGAAATTCTAGATGAACTCGATTTTGACGAGGCAACCTATATTTTCAAAGTTTTAGATTCCGAGAAAACTGCCGAAATTCTGTTGGAACTCGAAGACGATTTGCGAGAAAACATCTTAAGCAGATTGTCACCAAAAGAAATTGCTGAAGAACTTGACGAACTCGAAACCAACGATGCTGCCGATATTATTGGAGAACTTTCTCAAGAAAAAAAACAAGAAGTAATCTCTGAACTTCAAGACGTTGAACACGCCAAAGACATTGTCGAATTATTGCGATTTGACGAAGATACTGCGGGCGGATTAATGCACAAAGAACTTGTTAAGGTCAACGAAAACTGGAATGTTTTGACTTGTATAAAAGAAATGCGCATACAAGCCGAAAATATTTCAAGAGTACATTCTATATATGTAGTCGATGATGAAAACCGATTAAAAGGACGATTGTCGCTCAAAGATTTATTGACAACATCAGCAAGAACACCAATTAGCAAGGTTTATATACCAAAACTAAATTTTGTAAAAGTAGATACCGAAGACGTCGAAGTTGCCAGAATAATGCAAAAATATGACCTTGAAGCCATTCCAGTTGTTGACGAACTAGGTCGATTGGTTGGTCGAATTACTATCGATGATATTATTGATGTAATCAAGGACGAAGCCGATCAAGATTATCAATTGGCAGCAGGAATCTCACAAGATGTAGAAGCTGATGATAGCATTCTCGAACTCACAAAAGCACGTTTACCGTGGTTAGTCTTGGCACTTCTGGGCGGGTTTATATCTGTAAAAGTCCTTGGATTATTTGAAGACGCAATGCTCGAACACGCCAATTTATTCTTTTTTACACCATTAATTGCCGCAATGGCAGGTAATGTTGGAGTACAATCATCGGCAATCATCGTTCAAGGTTTGGCAAATAACACGTTAAGTGGCACACTTTTTAATAGATTAATAAAAGAAGTTTCGCTAACATTGCTAAACGGATTTATTCTCGCAACCATACTTTTTTTGGGCAGTCATTTCCTGTTGGGCGTCAGTTTAGAAGTTTGTGTAACAGTCTCAATATCATTAATTTCGGTAATAATTATAGCATCACTAATCGGAACATTTGTACCATTATTACTCGAAAAATATGGTATCGATCCAGCGTTAGCAACAGGACCATTTATAACAACAAGCAACGATATTTGCGGCATATTAATCTATTTTTCGATTGCAAAATTGATTTTGGGATTTTAGAATTATTTGGGCATTACCCCGATGAAAAATCGGGGTCGGGCTATACACTCCCAATTTTTTTATCAATTGCCACGGATTTAAACCCGTGGCAATTGATAAAAAAAATTTCCGTTTCTATCCCTAATGAAAGAAATTCATATTAAAAAAACATCAATATCTTAATAAAATTATTTACTAACTTTTAATTATCTCGGCTCCCTCTCCTTAGGAGACGGCTGGGGAGAAGCTTATGAACATTCACATCATCGGCGGTGGCAATCTTGGAGTTGCAATTGCAATCGGAATCACAAAATATACAACTAACAATTCGGTAACAATAACCCGAAGAAACATCGAAAGCATTCAATATCTTGAAAAAGACAATATAATTGTTTCATCAATCAATACTAAAAACATCGAAAAGGCCGATTTGATAATTTTAACCATAAAACCATATCAAATAGATTCAGTTTTAGAAGAAATATTGCCATTCCTGAAAAACAAAACCATTATAGCATCAGCAGTTTCTGGATTATCGATTGATGAATTGCAACAAAAGACCAATTCCAAGCATTCAATTATTCATATTATGCCAAACATTGCAATAAGGTTTGGACAATCGGCAACTTGCATATCATTTGAAGAAAACGACAAAACCGAAGCCAAAAAAGTAGTCGATTTATTCAATAATTTAGGAACAGTTTCTGTAATCGACGAAAAATTAATGGACGCAGCAACCGTTCTTGGCGCTTGTGGCACGGCTTATGCCTTGCGTTACATTCGCGCGTCGATGCAAGCCGGAATCGAAATTGGTTTCGATGCTGCAACTGCACTTTCAATAGCATCGCAAACCGCAAAAGGTGCAGCTACAATGGCTTTAGAAGAAAAAATTCACCCTGAACAATTGATTGATCGAGTAACAACTCCGCAAGGTTGCACAATTGTTGGCTTGAATGAAATGGAACACGAAGGTTTTAGTTCGTCATTAATTAAAGGTATAAAAACTTCGTTGAAAAAAATAAAAGGATAGTATTTAGATAACAGCCTTAACAGGTTTTAAAAACCTGTTAAGGCTAAACAAAATAAAATTGAAACCAGAAATAAAAATTCTTCATATCGATAGCAATCATCCAATAATGTTGGAACAATTGCAAGAACTTGGTTTTATAAATCACGAAGATTTTACATCTACAAAGCAAGAAATCGAAGACAAAATTCATGAATATCAAGGCATAGTAATTCGAAGTCGTTTTAAAATCGATAAAACATTCTTAGACAAAGCCATTAATTTAGAATTCATAGCCCGAGTTGGTGCAGGACTAGAAAGTATTGATTGCGATTATGCAAAATCAAAAAACATAACATTAATTGCTGCGCCTGAAGGTAATGCTAATGCGGTTGGCGAACATGCTATGGGAATGTTATTGTCACTTTTCAATAAATTAAATGTCGCAGATTACGAAATAAAATCAGGAAATTGGAACCGAAAATCCAATCGTGGTCACGAAATAGAAGGCAAAACAATCGGAATTATTGGTTATGGAAACATGGGAAAATCATTTGCCAAAAAACTAAAAGGTTTTGATTGCGAAGTTATTTTTTATGATATTCTAGAAAATATAGCTGATGCAAATGCCAAACAAGTTTCGTTAATCGAATTACATCAAAAATCCGACGTTCTTAGCTTACATATTCCTTGGTCTATAGAAACCGATAAAATGTTTAATGAAAATTTTATTAATCAATTTGCAAAACCATTTTGGTTAATTAATACTTCTCGAGGGAATAATGTTGTAACTTCTGATTTAGTCGATGGTTTAAAATCTGGAAAAATTTTAGGCGCAGGACTTGATGTTTTAGAATACGAGAAATTATCTTTCGAAAATTTATTTACAGAAAACGAAATTCCTTTAGCATTTCAATATTTGCTTCAAGCAAAAAACGTAATTCTTTCGCCACATGTTGCCGGTTGGACTTTTGAAAGTCATCGAAAATTGGCTCAAGTTATCGTAGATAAAATAAAAATTAAATATTTTAAGTAAACTGTAACTTAAAGTGTTGTTTATCGTCAAATATTAAAAATCATTCATCAAAAGTGAATTTTTCGAATTATTTTATTATTTTTAACATCTAATCAAAACAAATCAAAATGGAACTAACCAAAACCAACGAACCAACAGATAATTTCCAGCCGCCTATTCCTTATTTTAAAGTCGATCCTATAATGGTATTAATTTTTAGTATAATAACTTGTAATTTATATCTTATTTATTGGAATATTAAAGCCGCCGAGGTTTTAAATGCTGTTGCTGAAAAAGAGGTCATATCTCAGCCAATAGCGATTTTTGCAGGCTGTTGTTTTCCTGTAAACATTTATTTTTTCTATTTAGCTGGAAAAGATGGTTTACCACAATTATACAATAGAATTGGTTTTCCTCAAAAAGATGAATCTACTTTATTAATGGTTTTAGGTTTCTTTTTTCCACAAGCATCAGCAATGATTGTTCAAGGAGACATCAACAGACTTTATAACAACTAGCATCAAAACACAAAGAAAAATTTACGGAATCATTGGCGCATTTGTTACGCTAATGGTTCCGTTTTTTTTAATAATTTTTAACCAAACCCAAAATTTAGAAAACGAACAATCTTTTTGTCCATTTAAAATGCTGACTGGTTTTCCTTGTGCTGGTTGCGGAATAACGAAATCTCTAGTTTATTTATATGAGGGCGATTTGTATAAAAGTTTGTATTATCACATTCTTGGACCATTTGTAATTTTGTTTTGTTTGATAACAATTGTTGTCTTAATAACCGAAATTATTACCAAAAAAGAATATTTGAATCACTATTTATACAATAAAAAAATCGCTTATGGTTTAGGTTATTTTCTTGGAACTTATCATTTGATAAGGATTATTATTTTTATCAAAAACAATTCTATCGATGATATTTTGAGACAATCTATTTGGAAATAATAATAATTTTGATCTGAAAGTTAAATAAAATATTGATTGTCAATAAATTAAAACTTTTAAAATTGATTTCTAAATTATTTTTGTTATTTTTGTTAAATCAAAACACATTTTTAACAAATTAAATTTATTTTTATGATTGAATGGTATAAAAAAGCTATGTTTAAAGATTTTGCAAATTTTAAAGGAAGATCTAGAAGAAGTGAATTTTGGTATTTTTATTTAACTTATTTAATTACACTAGCAATAGCTATGGTTTTAGATAGTGTACTTGGTCTTGCAATTAGTCCTTTGCCTTACGGAATTTTTTATTTATTGGTAGCTTTGGCCTCATTAATTCCTACTTTATCTGTGTCTGTTAGGCGACTTCACGATGTTGGAAAAAGTGGATGGTTTTATTTCATAATTTTAATTCCTATTATAGGTTTTGTATGGCTACTAGTTTTGTATTGCACAGATGGCGAAATACAAGATAATAATTGGGGTAAAAATCCAAAATCTGAAAAGGACGAAATCGAAGAAATTGGAGCTTTTCAAGAATAAGGTTTAAAAAAGGGATAATTTTAATTTATCCTTTTTTTTACAATTCTCCTTTTTCAGCCAATTTTCTTTCTAATTCAGCGGTAAACTCTTCCATAACTGGCTTCATTGTGCTTTCTGGAATATCGGCAATTCTAATATACATTAAACCATCGGTTGCATTATTGAATAACGGGTCTACATTAAACGCAACTAATCTTGCATTTTGTTTGATGTATTTCTTAATTAAAACTGGCAAACGAAGATTTCCTGGTTCGAGTTCATCAATTATTTTGTCAAATTTATTCAAATCGGCTTCGGCTTCGTCAAAAATAAAATCCTTGTCGGCATCTTTCAACTTAACTTTAAATTCTTTTTTCGGATGAATATATTGTGCAATATAAGGATCATAATAATTAGATTTCATAAACTCGATCATTAACGATTTAGAAAAATCTGAGAACTGATTACTAATACTCACGCCACCTAACAAGAATTTATGTTCCGGATAACGCAATGTTGTATGTATAATTCCGCGCCATAACAAAAACAATGGCATAGGTTTTTGTTGGTAACTTTTAATGATAAATGCACGACCCATTTCGATAGAATTGTGCATCATTTCGTGCAATTCTGGTTCAAAACGAAAAAGTTCATTCAGGTAAAACCCTTCCATTCCATATTTGGGGAAAATTTCAGAACCTAAACCCATTCTATATGCTCCTGCAATGCAATTATGGTCAATGTCCCATAAAAACATGTGATGGTAATAACGATCAAATTTGTCAATATCGATAGGTTCGTTAGTTCCTTCTCCTACTTCACGGAAAGTAATTTCTCGTAAACGACCAATTTCGTGCAGTATATTCGGAATATCATCAGCGGCAGAAAAAAAAACTTCGTAATTTTTGCTTACCAACAAACGACAATCTTTTTTTCGCTGCACATCGACCTCAACAATCATTTTTTCCTGATTGGCTCCTGTAACAATTTCTTTAGGCGCTTTTGGAATTTTTAGGTTATTCGGATTCAAATTATCCAATAATTTTTTCTCTTTTTCGAAAGGATTTGCCAACATATAGGTTTTCTTTCTCAAGAAATCTCCATATTCTTCAATGGTTTTATATTCGCCTTGTTCGGCAACCGAAATTGGTTTTCCGATTCGAACTTTTATCACTCGATTTTTTTGAGATAATAATTCCGAAGGCAATTTGGCTGTTCTTAAAGTATCGCCTATTTTAGAGAGAAAATAAAATAATCGGCTATTTTTTGCGTGAAAATAAATTGGAACAACTGGTACTTGCGCTTTTCTAATAACTTTTATTGCACCTTCTTCCCAAGGTTTATCGACCATTAATTTGCCGTCTTTATAGGTAGAAACTTCGCCTGCTGGAAACATTCCCAAAGGTTTTCCGTCGCTCAAATGTCTTAAAGTTTCTTTTATTCCAAGCACACTAGATTTTACATCTTTATGGTTTTCGAACGGATTTACTGGCATTATGTACTTTTTCATTGGCTCGATTCTATGCAATAAAAAGTTGGCTATAATCTTGAAATCGGGTTCGCGTTCCAACATTAATTTCAGTAACAAAATACCGTCAATACCGCCAAGTGGGTGGTTAGAAATCGTAATATAAGAACCCTCTTTTGGCAAACGTTTGAAGTCTTCTTCTGGAATTTCGAATTTTATTTGAAACTCATCAAGAATCGAATTCAAAAAAACGGTGTCCTTTAAGTGTTTATTTCTGTCGTATATTTCATTTAAAGTAGAAATTCGCAAAACTTTCATTAACAACCAACCAGTGAAAGTGCCGAAAACACCGTACTTATCTGTTTTAATAGCTTTGGCAACTTCTTTGGCTGTAACTAATCCCATTTTAATAAATTTTTATGCGAAAAACAAAGATAAAAAAATATACCAAAATCTGTTAAAAAATTATTTTTATTTCCAAGATTTGTATTTCATTTTATTACTTTTGAATGCAATAATTTTTTTACAAATTTTTTTGAAAGTTTTGAAACATTAAGAGATTAAGCTTATTTAGGCTTTATAAGCTTAATCTCTTAATGTTTCAAATTCTAAAATTTATTTTAAGAAAACACCTTTTTAACACAAAAAAAATAAATATTTATAAATTTTTTCAAATGAAAATAATATCTTATAATGTTAACGGTATTCGAGCAGCAATAACAAAAGGTTTTCTTGATTGGTTGCAAGCAGCAAATCCAGATGTTATTTGTTTGCAAGAAATAAAAGCCAACGAAGACCAAATTCCGGTTGACGAAATTTCCAAAGCTGGTTATCCATACCAATACTATTATTCGGCACAAAAAAAAGGATATAGTGGTGTGGCAATTCTCTCGAAAATTAAACCCAATAATGTGGTTTTCGGTACAGGAATTGAACACATGGATTTTGAAGGCAGAAACCTTCGAGCCGATTTCGATGGCGTTTCTATAATGAGTTTATATTTACCATCAGGAACAAACATTGAACGATTAGATCATAAATTTAAGTTTATGGACGATTTTCAGAATTATATAGACAACCTTAAAGTCGAAGTTCCAAACCTTGTTGTTTGTGGCGATTATAACATTTGTCACGAATCAATCGATATTCACAACCCAGTTGGAAACAAAAACGTATCAGGTTTTTTGCCAGAAGAGCGTTTGTGGATTGGTGCTTTTATGAAATCTGGATTTATTGATAGTTTTCGCCATTTCAACTCAGAACCGCATAATTACACTTGGTGGAGTTATCGCGCTGGTGCAAGGGGCAACAACAAAGGTTGGCGATTGGATTATGCATTGGTCACAGAAAATTTACGAAATAAATTGAAAAGAGCCGTAATTTTATCAGATGCAGTTCATTCTGATCATTGCCCGATTCTTTTGGAATTAGAATAAATCATTAAAAATTAAAATTAATTATTCTTAATAAAATTAATATTTTTAAAATACAATTTGTCAAATTTACCTAAACATATTGCCATAATGAGACTTTCTGCGATGGGCGACGTTGCAATGACAGTTCCTGTTTTGAGAGCATTTGTTGAGCAAAATCCAGATGTTTTGGTTACAGTTATTTCAAGAAAATTCTTCAAACCTTTTTTTGACGGAATTCCAAATATAACTTTTTTTGAATTTGATGACAAAAACAGTCACAAAGGTTTTCTCGGATTATTGCGTTTATTTCGAGATTTACAAAAACTCAATATTGATGCTTTTGCGGATTTACATAATGTTTTACGTTCTAAAATTATTGGAATATTATTTGCTTTAAGCGGCAAAAAAACAGCAAAACTTGATAAAGGTCGAGCTGAAAAAAAAGCATTAACTCGTTCAGAAAATAAAATTTTTAAGCAATTGCCAACGATGTTCGAAAGACATTGCCAAGTTTTTGAAAAATTGGGTTTTAAAATCGATTTATTATACCAAAGCGTAGGGACGAAATTTCATAAAAAAGCAATTTTGGATTTAGAAATTCAAGATTTAATTGGGAATAATGCCGACGCTTCTGGACAAAAACTAATCGGAATTGCACCATTTGCACAATATGATTCCAAGGTTTATCCAATAGATTTAATGCAACAAGTTATTGATGAATTAGCACTAAACCCTGAAAATAAAATATTGCTTTTTGGAGGTGGAAAAAAAGAAATTGAAATTTTAAATTCGATTGCCGCAAATAAAAAAAATGTATTAAATTGTGCAGGAAAAATAAGTTTTGAGCAAGAATTAAAACTAATTTCGAATCTTGATGTAATGCTATCTATGGATTCTGGAAATGCACATATAGCAGCAATGTTAGGCGTAAAAGTCATTACGCTTTGGGGCGCAACACATCCATTTGCAGGATTTTCGCCATTCAATCAACCTCAAGAAAATTGTTTAACAAGCGATAGAAAATTGTATCCAAAACTACCAACTTCGGTCTATGGAAATAAAATTGTTGAAGGCTACCAAGATGCTATGCGAACGATTATTCCATCAGAAATAATTGCTAAAATTTAAAATTACAAATAAATCTTCAAATCACGGCATCGACCTTGAATGTAGGATTTTAAATTTTTTATAGTGTCTTGATAATCTGGCGCATCATAACCGAAACGTTCGTGTTCGTACTGTTCTTTTTGAATCGCTTCGCAGCCTTTGATAACTTCTTTTAACATATCGAGCATTGCCAATTCTTTATTATTGTTTTTCTCGAATTTGAATTCTACGATTTCGTATTGCATTTCCTCGCAATAATCCATCAATTTTTCGACTTCTGGTTCGTCTAGAAGATATTCTTTGTCTTTAAAAAGTTGTCGTATGTTTTTCATTTTTCAAAAAAATTTTCAATTTTTAATTGCAATTGTTTCTTGAATATTTTTAAATTCATCTCTGTGAATCATGTATTTAACACTAAAAAAATAGGTTGCCAATTTATTTATTAAACTAAAATATTTCATAAAAGTTATAAAATAAATAAATTTATAAATTTCATAAGATAAATACATAAAAACAAAACATATACAAGTTAACAAAAAATACAAATTTGCTCTTGACTTATTAGTCTTAAAATTGTAAAAACCAACTGCACAAATTACAGAAACAACAATAGCTGATAAAAAAATACTTATTGCTAAAATAAAATTATTTTTGCTGATGTAGTAAAAAATTGGCAAATGCAAACCTTGTACAATAAAAAATACCAAAACCGATTGCCAAATTGTGATGATGTTCTTTTTTGTTTTGTCAATATCTTGAAATGATAGATATAATAATATAAAATGACTTATATTTAATACAATTGCTAATATCAAATTCATATATTTTATATCCAAAATAATCAAAACATCAGATAAATAAAACAAAAAAAGTGACACCACAAATAGGTAATTTTCTTGTTTTGTTAAATCAAAATAATAAAAAATTATTGTTGGAAAAATCATTGTTTTAGCGACCAAAAATAAAGTTTCACTATCGATTATGAAGCCTACAATGCAAAGTATCGAACAAACTAAAAATAACAATAAAAAAAAATTACTTAATTTCATAAACCAGAATAAATGATTTTAATTAATTATTGAAAATCTGCAATCTAACAATTAAACGTCGTCATAATCTACATAAATTGTGTCTGAAGTTGGAACCGCTTGACAACTCAAAACCAATCCTTCGGCAATTTCTGAATCGGTCAAGATTGAGTTCTTCTTCATTTCGGCTGTTCCTTCAGTAATTCTACACAGGCAACTGCTACAAATTCCGCCTTGACAAGAATAAGGTGCATCTATTCCTTGTTTTAATGCCGCTTCAAGAATGGTTTGTTTTTGAGACATTTCGAATTCGGCAAAATCGCCATCGACCATCATTTTTACTTTAGTGTGACCATTTGCTTCTGTCGAGATTACTTTTTCTGAAGAAGTTGTTGTGAACAATTCGAATTTTATGTTTTTATCAGCGACATTATGTTCTTTCAAAACTGTCGAAACCGAATTGATCATTGCTTCTGGACCACATAAATAAAATTTATCAAATTCTTTTTCTTGATGCTTGGTATTCAAAACCATATTGACAATCGATTTATCAATTCGACCAAAATTATCGCCATCAAGCTTCGATTGACTGTAAACATAATGCACAAAAAACCGTCCAACATTGTTGAGCATTAATTCGTGTAATTCGTTATAAAAAATTGTTTCTTCTGGCGATTTATTGCCATAAACTAAAACGAAAGTGCTTTTTGGCTCAGAAACCAACATCGATTTTATGATAGACAAAACTGGCGTAATACCGCTACCAGCTACGAAACCTGCGTAATTTTTTTGTTTTTCTGAGTTGGGTTCGAAAGTAAAATTACCTTCTGGAGTTCCAACCTCGATTGTGTCACCAACTTTTAATTGTTTATTAGCAAATTGTGAGAAAACACCATTTTTAACCGCTTTGACAGCAATTCGCAATTCGCCACTTTCTGGTGAGGAACATATTGAGTAAGCACGGCGAATTTCTTCGCCATCGAGCGTAAGTTTTAAGTTCAAATATTGTCCTGCAACAAATTTGTAATTGGTTTTTAATTCTTCTGGAACGTTAAAAACAATCGAAACTGCGTCTTGAGTTTCGCGTTTTACTTCTTTTATATTTAATTTATAGAATGCTGACATTTATGTATATTTTTTACAAAAGTATGAAACACAAATCACAATAAATAATTTTTATAAAATCTTGTAACAATTTCATACTTTTATAATCTAATTAAGAAAACCAGAAAAAATGTTCAAAAAATTTTTATTTCTCGAATGGAAATCTTTCACAAGATCACATTCATTTGCAACCAGTTTAGCATTAAAAATCTTGATGATTTTCTTGGCAATTTATTTCATTTTATGCTTTCTTGTTCTTGGAATCGGAATTTTTTATATCTTGAAAGAACAAAATCTAGAACCTTTAAAATTGGTCAATAAATTCTTGATTTATTATTTCATTTTAGATTTAGGAACACGATTAATGCTCCAGAAAATTCCAGTAATGAACATTCGACCATTGCTAACTTTACCTTTCAAGAAAGATACAATCGTACATTTTTCATTAGGAAAGACAATTATGTCGTTTTTTAATTTGGTTCATTTGTTTTTCTTTTTGCCTTTTTCGATAGTTTTATTGATTGAAGGATTCGACGTATTTTCTGTAATTTTTTGGTATTTGTCAATGATTTCGATTATTTACATCAATAATTTTTTGAATATAATTTTGAACAATAAAGACAAATTATTTGGTGTTTTCATTGTTTTAGTTTCAGTTTTGGCAGGTTGCCAATATTATAATATTTTTGATATTACCAATTATACTTCCGTTTTCTTCGATGGATTGTATTCAATTAAATATCTAATTCTTTTTCCAATAATTATTTTAATTGGATTGTATATTTATACTTTCAAGTTTTTTAAATCGAATGCTTATTTAGATGCTGGTTTGTCATCGAAAAGCGAAATTGCAAAAACCGAAAACCTCGTTTGGCTTAATCAATTCGGTACTTTAGGGACTTTTTTAAAAAATGATATTAAACTTATTAAAAGAAACAAACGCTCGAAAACTACTATTTTCATGAGTGTTTTGTTTTTATTTTATGGATTGTTGTTTTTTAGAGAAAATTCGCATCAACCACAAATAATTCAAATTTTTGCAGGAATTTTCGTTTCAGGTGGATTTTTGTTCACATTTGGTCAATTTGTACCTAGCTGGGACAGTTCATTTTATCAATTAATGATGACGCAAAACATTCCTTATCGCAATTATATTACCTCAAAATGGTGGTTAATTGTTATTGGAACTGCAATTTCAACTTTATTGGCTTCATTTTACATATATTATGGTTGGAATGTTTATTTCTGCATTTTGGCTGGAGCGATTTACAACATTGGCGTTAATTCTCACTTGGTGTTGTATGCTGGCGCATATACCAAAACGCCAGTAGATTTATCTTCGAGCAAAGGCGCATTTGGAGACAAAAAGGCATTTAATGTACAAACAATGTTAATTGCATTGCCAAAATTATTAATTCCTTTAGGTTTTTATGGATTTGGTTTTTATTTTTTTAACGAAAATACAGGATTAATTTTGGTTGCAGCAGCAGGAATTTTAGGTTTTGCTTTTCGAAATAAAATGTTCACAATTATCGAAAAAGTTTACAAAAAAGAAAAATATAAAACAATAGCAGCTTACAAACAAGTCAACTAGACAAATCGATATCTTTAAATTAAAACTCAGAAATCTAAAATTTATGATACAAGTTAACAATCTTTCAAAAAAATATAGCAACAACCTTACGGTTTTAAACATTGACTATCTCGAAATCAAAAAAGGCGAAAGTTTTGGTCTTGTTGGGAATAACGGCGCAGGAAAAACAACTTTTTTTAGTTTGCTTTTAGATTTAATTCAACCAACTACTGGAACTATTTTCAACAATAAAATACAAGTAAATTTATCAGAAAGTTGGAAAGCTTTTACAGCATCATTTATCGATGAAAGTTTTTTGATTGGTTATTTAACGCCCGAAGAATATTTTTATTTTATTGGCGATTTACGCAACCAAAATAAAGCCGACATTGATGCATTATTGGCGAAACATCAAGAATTTTTTAACGGAGAAATTTTAAACGGTAAAAAATATTTACGTGATTTATCTAAAGGAAATATGAAAAAAGTTGGCATAATTGCAACACTTATTGGCAATCCAGAAGTGGTTATTCTTGATGAACCATTCGCCAATCTAGATCCAACAACTGTCAATCGTCTTAAAAAAATTATTAAAGAATTGGCAGACAATCCTAATATTACGGTCCTGGTTTCGAGCCACGATTTGTTGCACACTGTCGAAGTTTGTGATAGAATTGTAGTATTAAACAAAGGCGCAATCGTAAAAGACATACAAACCAGTAAAGAAACTTTGCAAGAATTAGAAGCGTTTTTTGCGGTTTAAAAATTTCAAATTATATTCAGGTTGATTTATTTATTGTAATTTTGTTTTAAAAGATTCAAGGTTACCAAATGTTTTGTTGTCAGTTTTAAAACAAAATCACACTAATTAAATATAAATTAATCCAAAATGAAAAATTTAATTTTCTTTTTATTAATAACATTTTGCAGTTTTTCTCAAAAAACAATTCCAGAAGTTTTGAAGAAATTCAACACTAATTCTGTGCCTTATATTTATGTAAATGAACTCAAAGAAAAGCAAAATCTTATTTTTTTGGATGCTAGAGAAGAATCAGAATTTAAAGTCAGTCATCTAAAAAATGCTCATTATATTGGTTTTGAAAAATTTAATTCAAAAAAAATAAAACAAACTTTTATAAATTTTGACGCAACCATTGTCGTTTATTGCTCTCTTGGTGTTAGAAGTGAAAAAATCGCAGAAAAACTTTTGAAAATGGGTTACAAAAATGTTTTTAATCTTTATGGTGGTATTTTCGAATGGAAAAATCAAAATTTTCCAGTTTATGATTCCAATAATAAAGAAACAGATAATGTGCATGCTTTTTCAAAAGAATGGAGCAAATATTTGCAAAAAGGAACTAAAGTTTTCTAATTTTGTTTTTTAACAAATTAATCTAAGATGAACTAATCTTACTAATAAAATTATAACATTAACTAATTAGTTTAGTTTCGCAAAAAAATTAAAAATTAAAGTTTACAACAAATGCAAGAAAATTTAATTTTAATATTTACTCGAAATCCTGAATTAGGAAAAGTAAAAACTCGATTGGCAGAAGGAATTGGTGATAAAAACGCATTAGAAATTTATGAGTTTTTATTGAATCACACCAATGAAATTGTTAAAGAAATTCGTGTTTCTAAACGTGTTCTGTATTCAGAAGAAATTAATCGTGACGATATTTGGGACAATGCAATTTATCAAAAAAAGATTCAGTTTGGTAACGATTTAGGAGCTAGAATGCGTAATGCTTTTGCAGAAGGATTCGAAGATGATTACAAAAAAATTGTAATAATCGGAACCGATTTATATGATTTAGAAGCTTCTGACATAGAAAATGCACTCGATAAACTCGACAAACACGATATAGTTATTGGTCCAGCAGACGATGGCGGTTATTATTTATTAGGATTAAAATACATTCCTAAAGGAATTTTTATCAATAAAAACTGGGGAACAAGTTCGGTTTTAAATGATACTTTAAACGACATTGAAGGTTTGAATTTTCATTTATTGAAATCTAAAAACGATATTGACACTATTCACGACATAAAAAAAATTCCTGAATTTCAAAAATATATTTAAAATAATGACATTAGAATTACAAAAACAAACTACTGATTTTCTAATAAATAAAGGTTTTAATAATCCAGAAATCGGAATTGTACTCGGAACTGGGTTGGGTCAATTGGTCAATCATATTGATATTATTCAAGAAATTAGTTACTCAGAAATTCCAAATTTTCCAGTTTCGACAGTCGAATTTCATTCAGGAAAATTGATTTTTGGAATTCTCGAAAACAAAAAAGTAGTTGTAATGCAAGGTCGTTTTCATTTATATGAGGGTTATTCTTTACAAGAAATCACTTTTCCGATTCGAGTTTTGAGACAACTTGGTATTCAAACATTGTTAGTTTCAAATGCAGCTGGTAGCATTAATTTAAATTTCAAAAAAGGAGATTTAATGTTGATTGAAGACCATATTAATTTACAAGGTGGTTCTCCATTAGCATTCAAAAATGTTTCTGATTTTGGTGAACGCTTCACAGACATGTGCGAACCTTATGATTTAAATCTGAGAAAATCAATTTTAGATATTGCCAAAAATCAAAACATTACACTTCACAAAGGTGTTTATGCCGCTGTTGTTGGTCCACAACTCGAGACCAAAGCAGAATACAGAATGTTAAAAACTATTGGTGCCGATGCTGTTGGAATGAGTACAGTGCCAGAAGTAATTGTTGCTAACCATTTAAATTTAAAGGTTTTAGCAATTTCTGTTTTGACTGATGAATGCAATCCAGATGATTTGAAACCTGTAAATATACCAGAAATTATTGCACTAGCTGGAGCCGCAGAACCAAAAATGATTAGCTTATTCAAAGAATTGATAAAATTATTATAGTAAATTTGTCAGGATTACTTTTTTTATAGACTTTTATAAAATAATCCTAACATTTATGAAAAACTCATTCAGAATTATTTTTATTTTAGTGTTTTTTACACAAATAACTTTTTCTCAAAGTCCTTGGACAAAAGACAAAGGTGCTGCTTACGTGCAAATTGGAGCAACAAGCTTGCAATACAACAAACAGAAATTAGATGGTAAACAAGTAAGCTTACAAAAAGATTTTTCGGATATTACAACTCAAATTTATTCAGAATATGGAATAACGGACAAACTAGAAGCTCAATTAATTATTCCTTTTAAAATTGTTGGTTATAAAACAAAAATTGGTTCAATATCTAATAATTTATCTGGTCTTGGAAACGTAACTTTGGGATTGAAATATAAATTATTAGACCAAAACTGGAAAATTAGTAGTGGCTTGCAATATACAGCCAATTCAATCATAAAAGATGCTACCAAAGGTTTAAGTACAGGTTTCAACGCTTCAACAATTTTGCCTTATATCACAGCAGGTTCAAGTTCTGGAAAATGGTATTATTTCGGAAACTTAGGTTATGGATATATGGACAACTACTATTCTGACTTCTTGAAATTTGGAGCAGAAGTAGGTTATAATGTAATAGAAAAAGGTCATATTATGTTGTTTGTTGACAATAGATTAATTGTAAAAAAAGAAAGTGCTTTCTTGAATGATACCAATCAATGGCCTTCTTATCAAGACAGACAAACTTATTCAGCGGTTGGTCTGAAGTTTAATTATGAATTCAAAAAAGACAAATTTGGAGCAAATTTTGCACCAATTGGAGCTTTTAACTTAGACAATGTTCCAGTAGCATTAACCTTGAATTTTGGAGTATATGCAAAATTATAATACATGAACAAGTATCAAGAAATTATAATCAATTCGTATTCAGGATATTTCAATTACTTGAAAAACGAAATTTCGACTTTGCAGTTCGAAAATTATTTCTATGGATTGATATTTATTTCGTTAGCGGTTTTTATTCTTGAAATTTTATTTCCTTGGAGAAAGAATCAACCTATAATTCGAAAAGATTTTTGGTTGGATATTTTTTATATGTTTTTCAATTTTTTTATTCTGAATTTAATATTTTTAATTGCATTAAATGATTTAACTGCTCAATTATTTAATGATTTTTTGTCAAGTTTCGGATTACAATTAGCTTCACTCCAACTAATTAATCTTTCTGAATATCCAAAAGTATTTTCGCTATTGGTGTTTTTTATAGTTTCGGATTTTGTACAATGGAACACGCATCGAATGTTACATCGCATTCCGTTTTTATGGAATTTTCACAAAACTCATCATTCTGTTCAACAAATGGGATTTGCAGCACACTTGAGATACAATTGGGTTGAGCCTATAGTTTATAAGGCGATTTTGTATATTCCACTAGCAATAATTGGTGGTTTTTCTATCAAAGACTTGTTTATCATTCACTTTTTTACAATTGCAATTGGACATTTAAATCACGCCAATCTTGGTTGGGATTATGGTTTTTTAAAATATATTTTCAACAACCCAAAAATGCATATTTGGCATCATACAAAAGAAATGCCAAATAAATATGGCACAAATTTTGCCCTAACATTATCAGTTTGGGATTATATTTTTAAAACTAATTATATTCCAAAAGATGGTCGCGACAATGAGTTGGGCTTTTCCGGAGATGAAAATTTTCCGAGAAATTTTTTAAAACAAGAATTATATCCAATAATTAAAAACTAATATCATTTTATTCACGTATTTGATATAAAAAAATCTAATGAAAAAATTATTTATCATTGCAATTTTAATTTGTTGCAAATCTTTCGGTCAAAATGTCGATTACAAGAACTATGCTTCTTTTTTAAAAAAATATGTTTCTAATTCTGGAAATGTAAATTACGATAAAATAAAAGCAAACAAAGCCGAATTACTAGAAATAGCAGACCAATTATCAGAAACAAAACCAACTGATAAATGGACAAAAAACGAAAAAATGGCTTATTATATCAATATTTATAATGTTTTTACTATCAAGGCAGTTATTGAAAATTATCCAACAAAGAGCATAAAAGATATTTCTAATGTTTGGGATAAAAAAACCATTCAACAAGGCAAAATTTTATATTCGTTAAGCGATATCGAAAACAAAATTCTAAGAAAAATGGGCGATTCAAGAATTCATTTTGCAATTAATTGTGCCAGTTATTCTTGCCCAAAATTAGAAAACGAAGCATTTGTTCCCGAAAAGTTAGAAAAACAATTAGAAAATGCTGCCAAAGAATTCGTTAACGATAAAACTAAAAATACAATTTCTGAAAAAGAAATAAAAATCTCAAATATTTTTGATTGGTATTCTTCTGATTTTAAAGAAAATGGTTCAATAATCGATTACTTGAATAAATATTCGACTACTAAAATCGATAAAAAAGCAAAAACAAGATTTGCAGAATACAATTGGTCTTTGAACAAATAAGCGGAATGAAAATTTCGATTATTATTCCAGTTCTAAATGAAGAAAATTCAATATCAAAAATACTAGATTATTTACTTGAAATTCAAAATCCAGAATTCACAAAAGAAATAATTATTGTAGATGGCGGAAGTAATGATAAAACTTTAGAAATTTTAGAAAACTTTTCAACCATTAAAATTATTCATTCAAAAAAAGGAAGAGCCATTCAAATGAATATTGGTGCAAAAAATGCCAGTTCAGAAATTTTATATTTTTTGCATTGCGATACTTTTCCACCAAAAAACTTCGATACTGAAATTGTAAATCAAGTAAAAAAAAACAAATTATCGGGCTGTTTTAAAATGAAGTTTGATAACAATCATATTGTTTTGAAAATTTCACAATGGTTTACAAAGTTTAATCATAAATCATGTAGAGGTGGCGATCAATCTTTGTTTATTGAAAGAAATTTATTCGAAAAATTAAATGGTTTTGATGAAAAACTAACCATTTACGAAGACAACGAATTCATTCATCGGCTTTATGAAAACTCTAAATTCGTTGTAATCCAAAAATCGGTTATAACTTCGGATAGAAAATATATTAAAAATGGAGTTTGGAAATTACAATTTCATTTTATGATGATTCATTTTAAATATTGGTTAGGTTCAAGCCAAGAAAAATTAGTTGAATATTATCAAGAAAATATTAAATCTTAACAACAATTTCGTTTCGGTCGATTGGACATAATTTTCATCGAAAATCTACCAAACAAACTAAAAACTCTTTCTAATTTATTCCATTCTAAAGTATAAATAGATTGAGTACCGACAGTTTTTCTACAAATTAAATTCTCTTCAAGCAAATCTTTCAAATGTTTCGAAACTGTTGATTGACTTAATGGCAATTCAGCGACAATTTCCTTGCACGTTCGGTCTTTGTGTTTCGATAAAATTGAAATAATCATGACTCTTGCAGGGTGCGAAAGGCATTTTGACATTTCCGATAGTTCTATTTCAAAATTATGAAATTCGGCATTTTTTGAATCATTCATTAATCGTATATTATAGATGAATAAAAAATTAAATTTTTAAATAGATAGTTTTGTAATTATCAATAAAATCATTGATTAAAAATATTATTAATCGCAAATATACGATAACAAAAATAAATATTTATGTAAGTAACGAAAACCATTCGAGTCTATTAAACGTATTTTCGTTAAACATTTACAATTTATGAAGTTTTTCTATTTATTTGCAATATTACTTTTATTTAATTTTTCACAATCGCAAGAAACAACTGGCGTTTTAAAAGGAAAAATTCTAGATGATAAAAATATTCCAATAGTTTCAGCATCAATTATTTTACAACAAAAATCGACTGGATTAAAGTATACCAGCATATCTCAAAAAGATGGTTTCTTTACATTTAATCAGTTGCAACCAGCATCAGATTATGAAATTGAAATAACGTTTTTGGGTTTTCAAAAATACAACGAAAAAAATATTTCAATTCATCTCGGAAAAACTACAAATCTAAATTTTCAATTAATTTCAAATTCACAACAATTAAATGAAGTTGTTGTGAACGGAACATCAAATTTTAATAAAAATGGAAACGAAAAACGACTAAAAATTGATTTAGTAAACAGTTTGCCAACCTTAAATAGAAGTATTCAAGACGCCACAAGATTGTTGCCAGAAGCCAATTTAAACTCTTTCGGTGGTGCAAATTACCGTTTCAATAATCTATCTATTGACGGTTCAGCGACCAATGATGTGTTGGGTTTTCAAGAACCATCAAGTGGAGCAGCAGGTTCTTCAGCGTCAGGAACGCCAGGCGGATTAGCCGGAACGCAACCAATTGGTTTTGGTGCGATAAGTGCGTTATCAATAAAAATCGCTCCGTTTGATGTGACTTTGGGCAATTTTACTGGTGCCAGCATCAACGTGGTTACCAAATATGGAACTAATAAAACATCAGGAAGCATTTATGGTTTTCTTAGAAATAAATCGCTAACTGGCGAATATGCTAATGGAATCAAGCAACCAGTAATCGCATTTATTGACCAACAAGCAGGCGCAAGTATTGGTGGACAAATTATTAAAGACAAATTATTTTACTTTTTAAATGCCGAATTTGCCTACCGAAACGAACCAGTTCAAAATGAGCCTGGAAGCGTGACTTCGAACATTTCAAAATCGGTTGTGGAGCAGATTACCAATCGTTTAAAAACTAAATATAATTATGATTCAGGAACTTTTGAATCGGCTAATTTGGAGCGAAAAAGCACTAAATTATTCTTAAGACTTGATTATAACATATCTGAAAATCATAAACTTACACTTAGAAATAATTTTGTAACTGGTTTTGCTGATAATCTCGAATGGTCGCCCAATGTATTCAATTATGGCAATCAAGGTTACAGACACAATTCGATTACCAATACTTTGGCAGCTGAATTAAAGTCAAAATTCAGCCAAAATTTATCTAATAAATTAATTATTTCGAATTCTAGAGTTAACGATGACAGAAGTTATGGAGGCAAAATTTTTCCGCATTTAGAAATTATAGACAATACTGCTAACACCATTTTTGCAGGAACCTATCGTGAAGCGTCTATTTATGGATTGACATTAAACACAACTCAAATTACTGATAATGTAACCTACTCAAAAAACATGAATACAATTACTTTTGGTTCATCTACAGAAATAAATGACATTGAATACCGGTTTTTAACCGCATTTAATGGTCGTTGGCAATACAATAACGTTGCCGATTTTTTGGCTGATAAACCCTCTAGGATTCGTGGTGTATATAATATAGAAAATAACGATTTCGAGTACAACAAACGAACACCATCGGCAGATTATTCAGTAATTTTATCGAGTGTTTATTTGCAAAATGAATTCAGAATTAATAACAAATTGAGCGTTTTGGCTGGACTTCGGATGGATATTCAGAATCTTCCTGGCGATTTTCCTATTAGCCAAGAATTAAAAAATACTCTCGAATTTTCAAAATATGAAAATAAAATAAATGCTTCGCCTCAAATAAATCCTAGAGTTGGTTTTAGTTATACAATTGACAATGAAAATAAATATGTAATAAAAGGCGGAAGCGGATTATTTACTGGAAGAATGCCATTTGTTTGGTATGCATATCCCGAATATATTTCAGGTACAAAATATTTCAATATCGATTACAGACCAACAGGAGTTTTGCCAATTAATGAAAACTTAAGTGCGCTTGAACCTTTGCAAAATAAACGATTAACTGAAATAAACTTGGTCTATAACGAATTTAATTTGCCCAGAGATTGGAAGTCTAATTTGTCATTTGACATTAAACTAAAAAATAATTTCGCTCTGAATATTGATGCCACATATTCTAAAGTTTTGAACGGACTTTTGTTTCAATCAATTAACAGAAAAGAAAATTTGAAATCAAATTTTTCTGGAGCCGATAATCGAGAATATTACAACTTTACAAGCGATGCCATCAAGATAAACCCAAATTTTACGAATGTTTTTTTGTTGACAAATGTAAACCAAGGTTATCGATATAATTTAACCTTTGGATTATCAAAATCCAATAAAAATTACAATGGCTTTTTAGGATATACTTATGGCGTTTCTAAAGATATTTCGAGTACAGTCCGGAATTCGCACGCTGCAAATTTTGAGTGGAATCAAGCATTGGTTGCCAATTCTCCAGAATTAACGTACTCTAATTTTGATTTGCGACACAAAATAGTTTCCTATCATTTTTATGATTTTAATTTAAAATCGAGTAAAATAAAACTAGGATTAATTTATAACGGAAAATCTGGAAGTCCATTTTCATTTGTTTACGAAGGCGATTTAAATCGTGATGGTTCTGCAAAAAATGACATTTTGTATATTCCGAGAAACGAATCTGAAATCAAATTGCAAAACTTTACCAATTCTTCAGGAATTGTTGTTACAGCCAACGAACAATGGAATCAATTGAATAGGTATATCGAAAATGATGCTTATTTGAGTCAAAATCGAGGTAATTATGCAGAAAGAAATGCTGCAAGAACACCTTGGAACCATCAAATTGATGCGAAAATAGTTTTTGAACAGAAAATTTTTAAAAACAAAATCGAATTTTCGTTAGATATATTCAATTTCGGAAATTTATTAAATAAAAACTGGGGCGCACAAAGCTTTGTACCCAACATTAACAATTCGGGTTATGCATTGCTTGATTTAAAATCAATTACTTCTGGACAACCTGTATATCAATTCAATAATCCGCAAGGAAACCCTTGGCAAATTGATCCAATAAACTCGAAATGGCAATCCCAATTTGGGATTAATTTTAATTTTAATTAATTTTAAAAATTAAGACGAAATTTAATTTATTTGAAAACTAAAATTTTATATATTTGTAAATCAATTATTTAAATCATTTTTTATGAAAATTAAATTACCTCAAATTTTATTTATATTAGCAATATTTCTTATTTCAAATCAAGAAATTTTTTCTCAAGAAGAATCGAGATTCGAAATAACATTAAACACAGAATATTCTGGAGTTAAATCCAAAATGAAAGTGTCTAATCTTAATTATAGTTTGAGTAATTATATTTATAATAGTGCAGAAGCAACTGCAGAAACCAAACCCGAACCGACCTATTTGACTCTTACAATTTCTGAAGTTTTAAGCAAAGATTTTTTGAAGTTTTTTGAAGTTCACAAACGAAGAGTAAATGGTTTTATTGAAATTAAAGATAATTTTGGTAAAAATCCAAATCGAAAAATTGAATTTAAAAATGGTTCATTAATTGTTTCTGAAAATCTTTCGAACTATAACTCAGGAAATTCTTCAACAATTGCTATTTACAGTGATTCGATTATTATCGATGGTGCAAATATTTTTAGCAAATAAATACCTAGCCAGCAGAAACAGTTTTCAGTTTGATTTGTAACTGAAAACTGCAACTGAAAACTAAACTAAAAATTAATTTTTACTCATTAATAAAACTTCATTGACCAAAACTTCTGTTATATTACGTTTTATTCCATCTTTATCGTCATAAGTTCGGTGCGTTAATTTACCTACAATTCCTATTTGATTGCCTTTGGTGACATATTTTTCAATAATTTCAGCAGAATTTCCCCAAGCTACGATTCGGTGCCATTCGGTTTGATCTACTTTTTCTCCTTTTTCATTTTTGTAACTGTCGCTTGTAGCGATGCTAAAACTTGCAACTTTTTTTCCACCTTCAAGATTTCTTATTTCTGGATCTTGACCTACGTTACCTACTAATTGTACTGTGTTTCTCATTGTTGACATGGCGTTTAAATTTAAATTGTTATTAATTATTTTGTTTTATGATAGCAACCATTGCTTCATTTCGACAGTGCAAAGATGTGGCGAGTCTCAAACTTTATTCGGTTAACAACCATTTAATTTCGGTTGTAATTGTTTGTAACCGTTTGTAATTGGAAAATTTTGTTTATATTTGACTGATTTTAAAAACTTTGCTATGAAAATATATTGGAGCATGCCAAAAGAATTAAAAACAGCTTTTTTTCAAGAATTGAAAGAAAGTGATAATTTATTTAATCAAAATGACTTTCAAAAAGCTTGGAATAAACTAGAAAGAGCACATATTATTAGTCAGCCTTGGGCACTTGAGCATACTTTTTCGCATTATAAAATGTTGATTTTTGCATTTAAAATAAAAAATATTAAAGAAATTATTGGTCAATTACCAAGACTTTTTATTGGTGGAATAAAATCATTCATAGGAAAAATTCCAACTGGAAATACGGGTGGATCTAATGTTCATCCGTTAAAAAAAATGCCTATTCCAGATGACATTTTATTGATTATGAATCCATTTTATTCAAATTAAGAAAAAATATGGAAAATCTAAAATATCCAATTGGAAAATTTCAAAAACCAATTTTGATTTCAGAAAAAGATTTAAAAACTTGGATTTCGGTGATTGAAAATTTTCCAAATCGATTAAAATCAATATTAAAAAATCTTTCTAAAGAACAATTAAATTGGGTTTATCGCCCAAATGGCTGGACAATAAAACAAGTTGTACACCATTGCGCCGATAGTCACATGAATAGTTTAATAAGATTTAAATTGGCGTTGACCGAAGATTTGCCAATAATCAAACCTTATGAAGAAGTGATTTGGGCAATACTAGCTGATGTAGATTCTGATGATTTAGATGCGTCGTTAAAAATAATTGAAGGTGTTCATATTCGATGGACATTGCTTCTAAAAAGTTTTACAAAAAACGAGTTTGCTCGACAATTTTTGCATCCATCGAGCGGGAAAATTTATGAACTTGACGAAGCGTTGGGTCTATATGCTTTGCATTGCAACCATCATTTTGCACACATTGAACAAGCTTTATTTTATAAAAATAATTTTTAAAACATGAAAAACTGTCTAGAATGTAATGAAAAAATTGTTGGTCGAGAAGACAAAAAGTTTTGTAGCGATGGTTGTCGAAATGCGTACAACAACAAAATAAATAAAGATTCGACCAATTTTATGCGCAATGTAAACAACAAATTACGAAAAAATTATCGAATTTTGTCAGAATTAAATATTGAAGGAAAATCGAAAACAACAAGATCTAAATTAATGAGCAAAGGTTTTGATTTTGAGTTTTTTACGTCTATTTATAATACGAAAACTGGCAATACTTATTATTTTTTATACGATCAAGGTTATCGTATTTTAGAAGACGATTATTATATGTTGGTCAAAAAAGAGATTTAATCTTCATAACACCCGAGAAGTGAATCCCAAATAAAATAAATTAAATTTGTGCTTTGCGTCTTTGTGCCAAAAAAATAAAATATGAAAAAAAATTATCCTGCCTTTTTAGCAACTTTATTTATAATCGGAATTTTGTTTTGGGTTTTCTATTCAATGATGCCACAAACAATTTCTGGTTCAGAAAAATTAACTGATTTTTCGACCAAACGAGCTTTAAAAATCGTAAAAACCATTGCAGCAAAACCTCATTTTATTGGTTCAGAAAATCACAATTCGGTAGCTAATTATTTGTTTAACAAATTAAAAAATCTTGGTTTAGAAACCACTTTCGAAGAAGGTTTTACTTTAACAGAATGGGGAAATTTAACAAAATCAAAAAATATTATTGCCAAAATAAAAGGTTCTGATTCTAGCAAAGCTTTACTTTTATTATCGCATTATGATTCTGCACCGCATAGTTTTTCGCATGGTGCAGCCGATGATGCAACTGGAATTGCAACAATTCTCGAATCGGTTCGTGCATTTTTAGAAAATAATTCGAAACATAAAAATGATATAATAATTCTGTTTACCGATGCCGAAGAGTTAGGTTTGAACGGCGCAGCATTATTTGTAACCAAAAACAAATTGTGCAAACAAGTTGGTTTGGCGATCAATTTTGAAGCTCGTGGAAGCTCTGGACCAAGTTTTATGTTGATGGAAGTCAATAAAGGAAACGCCAAAATGGTCGATGGCTTTGCAAATGCCAATCCGGAATTTCCAGCTTCTAACTCATTGATGTACAGCATTTATAAAATGTTGCCCAACGATACTGATTTGACTGTTTTTAGAGAACACGGCAAGGTTCAAGGATTTAATTTTGCATTTATCGATGACCATTTTAATTATCATACATCGCAAGATAATTATGCGCATTTGAATCAAAAATCTTTGGCACATCAAGGCACATATTTAATGCCATTGCTAAAATATTTTTCAAATGTAGATTTAAAAAACTTAAATTCTGATGATGATTTTGTCTATTTTAGTTCACCATTTGGGTTTTTCAGCTATTCGTTTTCTTGGGTTTTGCCAATGTCGATTTTTGCTTTAGCGCTATTTAGTTTCTTGATTTTTCTTGGAATTGGTAAACGTGTTATTAATCTTTTTGATGTTGCAAAAGGATTTTTATTGTTAATAATTTCTTTAGCATTAGCTGGTTCTGTAACTTATTTTGGTTGGAATTTATTGCTAAAAATTTATCCGCAATACAACGATTTAATTAATGGATTTACTTATAACGGACACGATTATATTGCATTTTTTATGTTGCTGACTTTGTCGATTTGCTTTTTGGTTTACAGCCGATTTGTCGATTCTAAAAATGTAAATAGTTATTTTATTGCACCATTATTTTTATGGATCATCATCAATTTTGGAATTGCTTTTAATCTTGCTGGCGCTGGGTTTTTAATCATTCCGTTATTGTCGAGTTTATTGCTTTTTGGAATTTTTATTTTAACACAAAAAAATTATTGGTTGTTGCATTTTATTTTTGCAATTCCGACTTTAATAATAATTGTTCCGTTTTTGCAATTGTTTCCAATTGGTTTGGGATTAAAAATTATGTTTGGAAGTTCAATTTTATTAGTTTTAATTTTCGGATTATTGATGCCAATATTTGGATCTTTTTCTAAGAAATTGTCATGGAGTTTGATGTTGTTTTTAGCTTCGATTTTGATGTTTGCAAAAGCGCATTTGAATTCAGAATACGAAGCTGGAAAGGCAAAACCGAATAGCCTTTTATATGTTTATGATGCGGATTCAAATAATGCCAATTGGACAACTTATGATAAAAACCTTGATGATTTTACTAAAAAATATTTGGGCGAAAATCCAAAAACAAGTTTGGTTTTAAAAGATTTTCCGCTTTACAGCAAATACAATTCTGGATTTTCATTTGCTAAAGAAGCCCAAATAATGTCAGTTACAAGCCCAAATATCGAATATTTAAAAGACAGCATTTCTGGAAATTTCAGGTATTTAAAAATCAAAATTTCACCAACCAGAAAAGTCAATCGATATGATATTTTTGCTAATGAAAAAATGATTTTTTTTAATTTTAAAGCTAACGACGTTCAAAATATTGAACAAAAAACCAAACAATTAAACCGAAATGGAAAGAAAATTTTAAGTTATTATGTTGTTGATAATTTGCCGTTAGAAATAGAATTTGCAATCAATAACAAAACACTTTTAGATATGGATTTAATCGAATCATCATTTGATTTAATGACCAATCCAGAATTCAAAATTGAGAAAAGAAAATCTTGGATGATGCCAACACAATTCGTTTTGAACGATGCAATTGTCATCAAAAAACACATAAAAGAAAGTACAAATAATGATTCTAAATTGTCTAAAGATTTCAAAAATCAAAAATTAGATGTAAAATTGTTAGTCAAAAAAGATTCAATTGTAAAATAAATTTTAATATTTTTGTTCATTTCGACGATAGGAGAAATCACATAACTTGAGCAACAAATGAGATTTCTTCTATCGTCGAAATGACAAAATAAAAATTAAAATATTTAATGAAAAAAATATCAATATTAGGTTGTGGTTGGTTAGGTTTGCCACTTGCAAAAAGTTTAATTCAAAAAGGGTTTTCGATAAAAGGTTCGACAACATCCAAAGAAAAATTAGAAGTGTTACAAAAAGCAGGAATTGATCCATTTTTAATTTCAATAAAATCGAATAAAGTTGTTGGCGAAGTTATAAAGTTTCTTGAAGATTCAGAGATTTTGATTATTGATATTCCACCCGATTTGCGAAGTGGAAACACCGAAAGTTTTATCGAAAAAATGAAACAAAGTATTCCGTTTTTAGTAAAATCTTCGATTAAAAAAATTATTTTTGTCAGTTCTACTTCTGTTTACAGCGGTTATAATTTATCTACAGATTTTGCCAGTGAAGACAAATTTAAAATCACAGAAGAAACAATTGCTGTTCCCGAAAACGAATCAGGAATTCAGCTTTTGGCATCCGAAAAAATTTTAATGTCAAACAAGAATTTCGCAACGACCATCATTCGCTTTGGCGGATTAATTGGCGAAGATCGAAATCCGACCAAGTTTTTGGCAGGAAGAAAGAACATCGAAAATCCAAATGCACCAATTAATTTTATTCACCAAAAAGATTGTATTGGCATTATCGAAAAAATTATTGAAACCAATTCGTGGAATCAAATTTATAACGGAGTAGCACCTTTTCATCCAACTAGAAAAGATTATTATACAAAAAAATCAAAAGAAATGGGTTTAGAAATTCCTGAATTTGATGAATCAAAACCATCTTTCGGAAAAATTGTTTCTTGCGAAAAAGTTGAAAAAGTCTTGGATTATAAGTTTTTAAATTTGTTATAAAAAACAATCCCAATTTGAAAATTTTTCAGATTGGGATTGTTTAAAATATTAACAATTTATTACCAGATTCTTACTCTTTTTTCTGGTGCAATAAACATTTTGTCATTTTCTTTTATTTCAAAAGCTTCGTAAAAAGTATCTACGTTTTGCAACGGTACATAAGCTCGGTACATTCCTGGAGAATGTGGGTCTGTTTTTACTTGGTTTTTCAAAGCTTCGTCACGAGATTTAGATCTCCAAACTGTTGACCAAGAAATAAAGAATCTTTGTTCTGGCGTATAACCATCTATTAAAGGCATTTTTTTATTGCCTAAATATAATTTCAAGCCATCATACGCTGAATTGACACCACCAAGATCGCCAATGTTTTCGCCTAATGTAAATTTTCCGTCAACAAATGTTCCTGGTAAAGGTTGCAAAGCCGAATATTGGTCAGCCAATGAACCTGTTAATGCATTAAATTTAGTTAAATCGTCTGCTGTCCACCAATCTACAAGATTTCCATCGGCGTTGTATCTTGCTCCTGAATCGTCGAAACCGTGTGATATTTCGTGTCCAATTACAGCTCCAATTCCTCCATAATTTATAGCTTCGTCGGCTTGATAATTATAAAATGGTGGTTGCAATATTGCAGCAGGAAAAACAATTTCGTTATAAGATGGGTTGTAATAGGCATTAACCGTTTGCGGCGACATTCCCCATTCGGTTTTATCTACTGGTTTTGTTAATTTATCGATTCCTTTCTGAAATCTCCATTTAGAGATATTAATATCGTTCTGAAAATAACTTCCACCTTCTTTTGGACTCAGAATAATCAATGCAGAATAATCTTTACATTTGTCAGGATAACCAATTTTGACAGTTAATTTATTTAATTTTTCTTGGGCTTTTACTTTGGTTTCGGCACTCATCCAAGATAAATTTTTGATTCTTGCACCATACGCTTTTATGACATTTATAATCATATCATTGGCTTTCTTTTTGGCTTCGGCAGGAAATTTTTTCTCAACATAAAGTTTACCTAATGCCTCGCCAATGTTTCCATTTACAGATTGCAAAGCTCTTTCATCTCTTGCTCTTTGCTTGATTGCTCCACCAAGAGTTTTGCTGTAAAAATCCCAATTTGCAGTTTCAATATCTGTTGATAATGAGTTTGAAGAGCCGTTTAGTAAACTCCAACGCATATAATTTTTCCAATCTTCGATATTGTTTGAAGCCAAAATTGTTTGCAAAGCTTGCATGTATTTTGGTTCAGAAACTATAATATTGGTTATAGAATTAAATCCTACAGTTTTCATGAATTTATCCCAGTTTATTGATGGAACCATTTTCTGAATTTCTGCGATTGTCATCGGATTATAAGATTTTCTATCGTCTCTGGCTTCTACTCTATCAAATCTTGGTTGTGACATTGATGTTTCGAATGCTAGAATTTTTTTGGCATTTGTAGCAGCAACATCTTTTGAATCGCCAATATATTGTAACATTTTTGAAACGTGAGTTACATATTTTTCGCGTTTTTCTTTAGAATCTTTATCTTCAGAAACATAATAATCACGATCAGGAAGTCCTAGTCCGCCAGGCCCAAGATACAAAACATTTTTGTTGCTGTCTTTTGCATCTGCACCTATGTAAAATCCAAAAAAACCAATGCCGCCTTCGGGTTGCATTTCCATCATTAGATTTTGTAAATCAGAAACGTTTTTTACAGCATTTATTTTAGTTAAATAAGGTTTTAATGGATTGATACCAGCCTTATTTCTGCCAACTGTGTCAAGTATAGATTTGAAAAAATTTACTGCTTTTCCTTGATCTGTATTTGATTTATACATTGTGTTTTTGCTGGCATCTTTAAGAATTGCCATTGCATCGATATCGGTTTTTTTACGCAATTCGTCAAAACTTCCCCAACGGATTCTGTCTCCAGGAATTTCTGTGTTTTTGAGCCAAGTTCCGTTAACATATTTAAAAAAATCGTCAGCAGGTTTTACAGTTTTATCCATAAAATTAACATTGATTCCAGGCTCTGGTTTTTTTTGTGCATTTGACAATGTAGCACTTAATAAAATACTTGCTATAAATATTTTTTTATTGGTTATAATTTTCATTGGCTAATTAATAGATTAATTTATTTTTTTATAATTCTTTTAGTAATCGTTTGGTCTTCGGTTGCGATTTTTACAAAATAGATTCCATTTGAAACATTTGTCATATTTAATGGAATAATGTTACCATTATTTTGAAAATCTTTTTGAGAAAATATAGTTTTTCCTGAAACATCATAAACTTCGATATTTTTAGGAGTGATATTCCCTAAAGAAATATTAAAAATATCGGTTGATGGATTTGGATAAATTGCTACTTTGTTCAATTCGAATTTGTCGGTTGCAAGAACTGTTCCTTCTACAACAAAATCATCAACAACTACACCTTTTGCATTTGAGGCATCGTCAGAATGAAATACTATTCTGAAAATCATATCGTTAAAACCAGTAAGTAATGATAATGGATAAGAATATTCTGTTAGAGTTGTATTTGCTCCAGTCCATTGACCGCCAGGACAATTATCACAGTCATTTCCAGTTGTGCTTGGTAGTCTTTCTGAATTGTACCAATCGGTGCCTATAGAACCTAATCTGTACCAATTTTCGCCTGAATTAAATGAATATTGCACATAAACAATGTCATAATTTTCTTCTAAATCATAAGCCATTTTGAATTTTAAAACGGGGTTGGTTAGTTGAGATAAATTATAACATTGCGAAACAATAAACGATTTTCTAACGTCAGCATAATTGCCATCGAAATTGGTTGTGTAAACATTGTTTGTTCCAGTATTGACAACGCCAGTATTACAAATTCCTCTTTTCCAAGTTGACCCAAAACCAGATTCGTCGTAAGCAATTAGTTCGTCTGTCGTGTTTTCGAAAGGATTTACTTGTCCTGCTGTACCTGAATCATTCAAATAAAAAGAAGAAGTTGCAGTATTGTTATCTAAAACGCCATCGTTTGGTGTGATGCTTTCGATAGATAAATTATAAGCTCCTTTTGGCAAAGTTACCTGTGGCAAATCGATTGTTGCGGATGCATTTGCCAATAAATTTCCTGTCCAAACAAAAGTATAAGGAGTGGTATTTATTGAGTAATTAAAATTAATACTTGTTATTGTATTAAGTCCATCGTTTTTTACTATTAATTGTGGGTTTGCAGTATTAGTACAATCAATATTTACAGTTGATGGGCTTGTTATTGATGTTATTTTAACATCAATAGCGGGTAATTCTAAAAATATATTGGATTGCCAAACACCACGCCCATAAGTTGCTGCTGTTATTTTTTTATCTTCTAGATTAATGTCTAAATCTGTAACCGAAACATTTGGTAAATTGGTGTCAAACGGCTCCCACTGTGACATTGAATCATCACGATAATAAACCCCTAAACTTGTACCTAAATACAATGGGTTTACTGAATTTCGCCCTTGGTGAACAATTATATTTTTACCAATATTTGGCAAACCTTGGCTAATATCTGTAAAATTAAGACCATTATTAATAGATTTAAAGACCTGACCAGCAGTTCCTTGTGTGGTATAATATAAAATAGAACTAATTGCAGAATGAACTTCTATCGAACGAATGTTTCCATTTGCTTCGTGTAGTAATTCAAAATTCAGGCCTTTGTCTGTACTTTTAAATAATAGTGTATTAATGATTACATAAATAATATCATTGTTATTTGGGTCAATCATTATTAAATCGATGTTTCCAGAACCAAAGGAATTAATATTTCTTTGAACCCATTGTCCATTTTCTATTTTATATAATTCGTTAAACCCTGAGTAAACCTCTCCTAAAGAATTTGTAACAAGTGGTGTAACCCAATTTCCTTGAATTCCTCCAGGTGAACCTACGCCACCTGCAGATGAACTTCCAGCATTGTTTGTAACATACATCGAACTTCCAAACTGAATAAATCCATAAAATTTGTCGCTATTGCTTGGGTCAACTGCAGTGTCCATTCCGTCAGCGCCATAGTAATTTTTCCAGTTTCCGTTGCTATATGCGTGACCACCGTTGTCTTGCAATCCACCAACCATTTTGGATGCTGATTGCTTAGAAACTGCAATTTTGTAAAACTGTCCAATTTGAGCAGTTGCGGTTAAGTTTGTAAAATTAGTCAAAGTCCCAGCAGTTGTAGATTTAAAAACGCCACCATCGCTACCACAATATAAATTATTCCCAAAAAATCTTAAATAATGTATATCAGCGTGGGTATATCTTGTACTAGAAGGTGAACTCCAATTGTTTCTTTTAGCAAATGATGTTCCTCCATTTAAAGAACGCCAAATATTCAAACAACCAGTGTACAATTCATTTGCATTGGTTTGCGAAACTGCAAAACCTAAATCATACCCAGATTGAGTTGACTCGAAGATATTAGTTACGCTAGCAGTCTTAACAAAAGTTAGTCCAGAATCTATCGACTTATAAACTCCTTGAAATGTAGCGTCAGTTTTAGAACTTAAAATATAAACTATATTTGAGTCAGCAGCTGTAACATCCATAAGTAATCTTCCTGACGAAGTTGGCATTCCAGTGGTTATCATTGTAAAATTTGAACCAGAATTGGTAGATTTCCAAAATCTATTTTTTGAAACAGCATACAATGTAGTTGGATCATTAGGTTTTAATCTTAATCTTCCTTGAGAAAAATCGCCTGTTCTAACATTAGAAAAATTCAATCCTGCATCTATAGATTTATAAATTCCGGCTGATGTTGCAACCCAAATCATATTAGAATCGGTTGGACTGATAATAATATCACCTGATGAAGATTGTGTGTCTGTAAATGTCAAACCAGTTGTATTCCATGTCAAACCACCGTCTATAGATTTTAAAACACCCACAGAATAACTATCTCCGCCGTCGCAATCGCCAGTCGAAATATAAATAACGTTTGTATTATTTGGGTCAATTGCAATTCCAGAAACGCCAATTTGTGGCAAATTATCCGACAATGCTGTCCAATTACTTCCTCCTGTTGTGGATTTCCAAATTCCACCCGCTGGCGTACCTATATATAACGTATTAGGATTGGTTGGGTCTTCATAAACCACATTGACACGACCTTGACCTGTTGACCAAGAACCTGTTCCAGTGATTGTAAACGGACCAACTGGTTCCCAATTACTTGTTGGTAAACTAAATGCAGCTACGTTTCTATTCAGTTTTTTTGAATTTTTCTGATTGAAAGCTGACCACATTTCTGTTGGAGTAATTATATATCCTTGAGGATTAGCCAAATCTCTCCAGTGATTTTCCCAACGCATAAATGGTTTGAAACCACTACCTTTAGCGTTTTTGTCGTGCGTTTTCCAGTATTTATCGAATTCTATTTTTAATTCATCAATAGTTGATGGTCCTGTTTTTTTGGATTCTAAATCCTGTATCCAAAGTGCAGATTTTGTATATTGTGCATTTGAAATAAATGTTGACAATACTATAATTAATAAGGTAATATTTTTCATAAATGGTTAATTTTTATCAAAAATACCAAACAATTTTGTATTATCTATAATTTAACTAGATTTTAGCGTTATTTAAGTTTTGTTTAATGATTAATCGGTTTTTTAAAAATATATTGAAATCAAGTTAAGTATCATATTACATTTGCCAAAAATTTTAAATTGACTCTTTGTAAATCTAGAATTTCTTGAGATAAATATGTGAAACATTATATTCGATATGGTTTGTAGAATAAATTACCGATTAAAATTCGAAATAAAATTCCTTCGACTAATATAGTAGATGGCTCAATGAATCTGATTCTAAATATTTTGTTTATGAAGTTTCGAAATTCATTAAAGATGAGTTAGGGCTTATTAATGTAAAAAAATTATAAAATTTATTTTCAAAACAACACGCACAATCAATATAAAATTTATACTTTTCGGCTTCAAAAAATTATAATGTCCGAACAAGAATTATTTCATTTATTAGCATTATCCAAAATAGAAGGCGTTGGCGATATTGTTGCCAAAAAATTACTCTTACATTGTGGTTCTGCCGAAGAAATATTCAAATCTAAATCATCACAATTAACAGGAATTGATGGTGTTGGTGTTTTTTTGACCAATAATTTAAAAAATAAAACTGTTTTCGAAAAAGCTGAAAACGAATTAAAATACATTAATGACAGCGGTATTAATGTAATGCATTTTCAAGATGAAAACTATCCTGATAAATTAAAACATTGTATTGACGGACCCGTTTTAATGTTTACTTCTGGCAATTTAAACATCAATAACCAACGAATAATTAGTATAGTTGGCACCAGACAAATCACTTCTTATGGCACCGAATTCACTAAAAAACTAATCGAAGATTTGGCACCACTCAATCCAATAATTGTTTCAGGATTTGCTTATGGTGTTGATATTGTTGCGCACCAAGCCGCAATGGATCATAATTTGCAAACTATTGGCGTTGTTGCCCACGGATTGAATCAGATTTATCCGAAAGTGCATAAAAAATATGTTTCTAAAATGGAAAAAAATGGTGGATTCATGACCGAATTTTGGAGCGATTCTGAACCTTTGAGAGAAAATTTTGTCCGAAGAAACCGCATTGTTGCCGGAATGTCTGAGGCAACAATCGTAATAGAATCGGCTGATCGAGGTGGTTCATTAATCACTGCTACAATGGCTAATGATTACAACCGAGACGTTTTTGCTGTTCCTGGCAGAACTTCAGACAAGTTTAGTCAAGGTTGCAATAATTTGATAAAATCACAAAAAGCCAATTTGTTGACCAGTGCTGCCGATTTGGTTTATTTATTAAATTGGGATATTCAAAAAGAAATCAAACCTGTTCAAAAACAACTTTTTATAATACTAGAACCTGATGAGCAAAAAATTTATGATTTCTTGATCAAAAATGGTAAAGAAGTACTCGATATTATTGCGTTAGAATGCAATTTGCCAGTTTATAAAATTTCTGTAATTTTATTCAATATGGAATTAAAAGGCGTTGCTCGACCATTGCCTGGCAAATTGTTCGAAGCTATTTAATTTTTTTCAAGTCTATAATTTTATCCTTACTTTTGCAAAATATAAAATCTACAACCTTAAACCTGTTTATAGCATGCAACTGTATAACACTTTAAGCGCAGAAGAACGTTCAATTCTTATTGACGAAGCAGGAAAACAAAGACTAACGTTGTCTTTTTATGCTTATGCGCAAATTCAAAATCCTACACAATTTCGAAACGAATTATTTTTAGCTTGGAACAAACTAGAAGTTCTTGGTCGAATTTATGTTGCACATGAAGGCATAAACGCACAACTTTCTTTGCCAGCAGATTGTTTTTATGATTTCAAAAACTCTAATGAGATTTATGATTTCATGCAAAATCTTCGAATGAATATTGCTGTCGAACAAGACGATTTTTCTTTCTTAAAACTAACCATAAAAGTTAAAGACAAAATTGTTGCTGATGGATTAACAGACGAAACATTTGACGCATCAAATATCGGAATTCATTTGAAAGCCAAAGAGTTCAACGATTTATTAGAACATCCTGACACAATTGTAGTCGATATGAGAAATCATTACGAATCAGAAATAGGTCATTTTACAAACGCCATAAAACCCGATGTTGATACTTTTAGAGAATCTTTGCCTATTATAGAACAACAACTTTCTGACCATAAACAAGACAAAAAATTATTAATGTATTGCACAGGCGGAATTCGATGTGAAAAAGCAAGTGCCTATTTTAAACACAAAGGTTTCGAAAATGTGTACCAACTTGAAGGTGGCATTATTGAGTATACGCGACAAGTCAAAGCCGAAGGTTTAGAAAGCAAATTTATTGGCAAAAATTTTGTGTTTGATCACCGTTTAGGAGAGCGAATTACAGACGACATTGTTTCTAATTGTCACCAATGTGGATCGCCATGTGATGTTCATACGAATTGCATAAATGAAGGTTGTCATTTGCTTTTTATTCAATGCGAAAATTGTGCTAGTGCTATGCAAGGTTGCTGTTCTAAAGAATGTGTAGCTACAATAAACCTACCTGAAGAGGAACAAAAAACCATAAGAAAAGGAATAAAAAACGGTAATAAAATTTTCAAAAAAGGCAAATCTGATGTTTTATTATTTAGAAACTCTGGCGATGCAAATTACAATACTGTTGCAAATAACAAAAAAGTTGTTGTTAAAAAAGAGCAAAAAATAAACAAAATTTATATAGGAAAAGCTACTCACTTTTATACGAAAGCAAATGTTGGACAATTCGAAATTGAAGAAAATGAAATCAATATTGGCGATAAAATAATGATAAAAGGCGAGACAACTGGTATCCAAGAATTAATTTTGACAGAAATGTTTGTCAATGACATAATTTTTGAAAAAGCTGTTTCTGGAGATGTTTTAACACTAAAATTACCTTTCCGAATTAGATTATCTGATAAATTATATAAGATTTTAGCTTAATATTAAAAAAATCCTAATTCCTAAATCCCAATTCTTAAATTTTTATATCTTTACAAATTAAACAAATAAGAATTTAAGTTGCTCAAAACGCAACATCCAAAATATATCATGGCTTGTACTAGTTGTTCAACTTCTGATGGTGGCGCACCAAAAGGTTGTAAAAATAATGGGACATGTGGCACCGATAGCTGCAATAAATTAACTGTTTTCGATTGGTTATCAAATATGAGTTTGTCTAATGGTGAAACTCCTTTTGATTGTGTCGAAATTCGTTTCAAAAATGGACGTAAAGAGTTTTATAGAAATACCGAAAAATTAACCCTGTCGATGGGCGATGTGGTTGCTACCGAAGCTTCATCAGGTCACGATATTGGAATAATCACTCTTACAGGCGAATTGGTTAAGATTCAAATGAAAAAGAAAAAGGTAAAATTGGACAGTCCAGAAATCCTGAAAATTTACCGAAAAGCATCTCAAAAAGATATCGATATTTGGTCATTAGCTCGCGATAAAGAAGAACCAATGAAAGTTCGCGCTCGCGAACTTGCAATTGAACAAAAGCTAGAAATGAAAATTTCTGATATCGAGTTTCAAGGCGATGGTTCTAAAGCTACTTTTTATTACACGGCTAACGACAGAGTCGATTTTAGACTTTTAATTAAAGATTTTGCAAAAGAATTTTCGACTAGAATCGAAATGAAACAAGTTGGTTTTCGTCAAGAAGCAGCTCGTTTAGGAGGAATCGGTTCTTGTGGTCGCGAATTATGTTGCTCTACATGGTTAACCGATTTCAGAAGCGTCAACACATCGGCGGCACGTTACCAACAACTTTCGCTTAACCCACAGAAACTAGCTGGACAATGTGGTAAATTGAAATGTTGCTTGAATTTCGAGTTGGATACCTATATGGATGCATTGAAAGATTTTCCAGAATTCGAAACCAAATTGGTAACCGAAAAAGGCGATGCAATTTGCCAAAAACAAGATATTTTCAAAGGATTAATGTGGTTTGCATATATAAATAATTTTGCCAATTGGCACATGCTTAAAATCGAACAAGTTCGTGAAATTATTGCTGAAAATAAATTAAAAAATAAAGTTTCATCACTAGAAGATTATGCTTTAGAAATTGTAGTCGAACCTCAAAAAGATTTCAATAATGCAATGGGGCAAGAAAGTTTAACACGTTTTGATCAACCAAAACCAAGTAAAAACAACCGCAATAAAAAACGTAAACCCGAAGGTGCAAATGCAATTGTGGCCAACAAACCAAAAGGTGATAATATTATAAAACCAACATTTGCTATTGTAAATAAAAACCCGAATTCGAATACAAATGCAGTGTCAAAAACAGATTTAAAACCAGCACCAAATACTGTAAATCCGATTAATCCAAATCAGAAAGCCATCGTAAATAATCCGAATCAGCAAAAAAAGAAGAAACCAAATAACAACAATACGCAACAAAACAACGAAAAAGCCAACGCAAATAATCCTAATTACAAGCCGAAGGCAAACAACTCAAATCAAGAAAATAAATCAGTAACTGAAAATAGAGTAAATAATAAAATAATTCCTAACAAGAAAAATGAAACTAACGAGTAACATTTTATGTATGCTAATTGTATTATTTCTTGCTTCTTGCGATGACAAAAGAGTCTTTGATGAATACAAATCTGTTGGAAGCGCTTGGAATAAAGACAGTATTGTGAGTTTTGATTTGCCAAAATTAGAACCAACCAAACAATATAATTTGTTTTTGAATGTTAGAAATAATGACAATTATCCGTTTAATAATTTGTTTTTATTGGTATCGTTAGAAAATCCTGATGGTTTAACAAAAGTTGATACTTTAGAATATGCAATGGCAAATCTAGACGGAACTCTGCTAGGCGAAGGGTTTTCAGATACAAAAGAAAGCAAACTTTTTTATAAAGAAAACCTGAAATTCGATAAAAAAGGTCAATACAAAGTTCGAATTCAACAAGCTGTTCGTCAGTCGGGAAAAGTTAAAGGAGAAAAAGAATTAAAAGGAATCACAGAGGTTGGATTTAGAATAGAAAATTTTCAATAAAAAAATATGGCGGTCAAAATCAAAAAAACATCCGATATAAAAGTCAAAGACATTAACCATTATAAACGCAAGTTTTGGAAAATTTTTGTCATTGGAATGGCTGGAGTTTTCCTGTTTTTTCTTCTTACATCTTGGGGATTTTTCGGATCGATGCCGTCATTTGAAGAATTAGAAAACCCAAATTCTAATCTTGCAACCGAGATAATTTCGAGTGACGGAGTTGTTTTAGGGAAATTCTATAACGAAAATAGAACTTCAATAAAATACAAAGATTTGCCTAAAAATTTAGTCGAAGCATTAGTTTCAACTGAAGATGAACGTTTTTATGACCATTCAGGAATCGATGCTAGAGGAACCTTAAGAGCTGTTGCAAGTCTAGGAAAAGATGGTGGTGCAAGTACATTGACACAACAATTGGCCAAATTATTATTTCACGGCGAAGGATCTAAATTCTTGCCATTAAGGATTTTACAAAAAATTAAAGAATGGATAATTGCCGTAAGATTAGAACGACAATATACTAAACAAGAAATCATAGCAATGTACCTCAACAAAGCCGATTTTGTCAATACAGCAGTTGGAATTCGTTCTGCAGCCAAAGTATATTTCGCAAAAGAACCAAAAGATTTAACAGTCGATGAAGGCGCAATGTTAGTCGGAATGCTAACCAATCCATCATTATACAACCCAGTTAAACGACCAGAAAAAGTAGAAAAACGCAGAAATGTGGTTCTTGGACAATTAGTTAGAAATAATATAATCACAGAAGCGCAAAAAGAAAAACTTCAAAAAAGACCAATAATTCTTAATTTTCATCCAGAGAGTCATTTGGACGGAACAGCTACTTATTTCAGAGAATTTCTTAGAGATTATATGAAAAATTGGTGCAAAGAAAACAAAAAAGCAGACGGTTCAGAATATGATATTTACAGCGATGGACTCAAAATTTATACAACAATCGATTCTCGCATTCAACTTCACGCCGAAGAGGCTGTAAAAGCACACATGAAAAATCTACAAGAAGAATTTTTTCGTGAAGCCAAACAAAACAAAAACGCACCATTCTTAAGCATCACGAAAACAGAAACCGACAGAATAATGATGCAAGCAATGAAAGCATCTGAAAGATGGCGTGTGATGAAAGATCAAGATAAATCTGATGAAGAAATTATAAAATCGTTTTCTGTAAAAACCAAAATGACAGTTTTCTCTTGGGACGGCGACAAAGAAATGATCATGACCCCAACAGATTCGATAAGATATTACAAACATTTCTTGCAATGCGGGTTAATGTCTATGGAACCTCAAACAGGCAATATCAAGGCTTGGGTTGGCGGAATAGATTACAAATATTTTCAATATGATCACGTTGGACAAGGCACAAGACAAGTTGGTTCAACATTCAAACCATTTGTCTATGCTACTGCAATTCAGCAACTTGGCATGTCGCCTTGCGATACAATTATCGATGGCCCATTCATGATTCGTCGTGGTCGCCATCATGTAACGTCAAACTGGGAACCACACAATTCTGACGGTCGTTATCGAGGAATTGTAACTTTAAAGAAAGCTTTAGCAAATTCAATAAATACCGTTTCAGCAAAATTAATTGATAAAACTGGTCCAGAAGCCGTTATAGAAATGGCACGTAAATTAGGAGTAACTTCCGAAATTCCTGTTCAACCATCAATCTCACTGGGTGCGGTTGACATTACAGTTCAAGAAATGGTTGGCGCCTACAGCACATTTGCCAATGAGGGTGTTTATATGAAACCCCAATTTATAGCAAGAATCGAAGACGCCAATGGTGTTGCCATTTTCGAACCAATTCCAGAATCGCACGATGTTTTGAACAAAGACATTGCGTTTGCAGTAGTAAAATTACTCGAAGGCGTAACCGAAGAAGGATCTGGAGCAAGATTACGTTCATCAGGTGGCGGTTACAATCGAATGACAGGTTATCCTTATGCTTTTACAAACCCAATTGCAGGCAAAACAGGAACTACACAAAATCAATCAGATGGCTGGTTTATGGGAATGGTTCCCAATTTAGTAACCGGAGTTTGGGTAGGTTGCGAAGACCGCTCAGCACGTTTCCGAAGTATAACTTATGGTCAAGGAGCCGCCGCGGCATTGCCAGTTTGGGGTTATTTTATGAAAAAATGCTATGCCGACAAAGACCTAAATATTTCAAGTGGAGAATTCAAAAGACCAGAAAATTTATCTATAAATGTAGATTGCATTAAAGTTGCAAGAGTACGCGACACAACTTTAATCGAGCAAGATACCGAAGAATTTGGGTTGTAATATTAAAATGTTTTTTTGAAGCCAATCGCGCTGTCATTCCAAATCTTTTTATCAATTGCCACGGGTTTAAACCCGTGGCAATTGATAAAAAGGATTTTCCCTTCCATCACGGCTAGGGTTTTGGGTTTTATAATTTCATTAAATAAACTAAAATTTTAAGTTTTCACATACAATATCAGTTTAGAATTAGTAAAACCTTAAAATGAACCTATATTTCTTATATGTTTAAAAAAATCTAATTGTTTAAAATAAATTTTAATTGTTCCTAAAAAATGATCAATAAAAAAGTCAACAACGTTCAAGAAGCATTATCAGGTATCGAAAACGGAAACACAATAATGCTTGGCGGTTTCGGGTTGTGTGGCATTCCTGAAAACTCAATAGCCGAATTAGTAAAAAAAGGCACAAACGATTTAACTTGCATTTCTAACAATGCAGGCGTTGACGATTTCGGACTTGGATTATTACTTCAAAAAAAGCAAATCAAAAAAATGATCTCTTCCTATGTTGGCGAAAATGCCGAATTCGAACGACAAATGCTATCCGGAGAACTTGACGTCGAGCTCATACCACAAGGCACATTAGCCGAACGTTGCCGGTCAGCACAAGCAGGAATTCCAGCATTTTTTACACCAGCAGGATTCGGAACAGAAGTTGCAATTGGTAAAGAAACCCGAGAATTCAATGGGAAAATGCACGTAATGGAACACGCTTTCAAAGCCGATTTCTCGATTGTTAAAGCTTGGAAAGGCGATACAGCAGGAAATTTAATTTTTAAAGGAACAGCAAGAAACTTTAATCCTTGTATGTCAGGAGCTGCCAAAATAACCATCGCCGAAGTCGAAGAATTAGTAGAAGCTGGAGCATTAGACCCAAACCAAATTCATATTCCAGGAATTTTAGTGCAACGCATTTTTCAAGGCGAAAAGTATGAAAAACGCATTGAGCAAAGAACGGTTAGGAAACGAGAGTAATTTAATTTGTTTTTTTATTAAACTTAAATGACCTTATCCCGACGTTTCGGGACTTATATGTATCAAAAAACTTAATGTTTTAAAAATTTATGCTCACAAAAGAACAAATTGCTCAACGCATCGCCAAAGAAGTGCAGAATAATTATTTCGTAAACCTCGGAATTGGCATACCAACATTGGTCGCAAACTACGTTCGCAAGGACATTGCTGTCGAATTTCAATCAGAAAACGGTGTACTCGGAATGGGACCTTTTCCGTTTGAAGGTGAAGAAGATGCCGATTTAATCAATGCAGGAAAACAAACAATCACAACATTGGCTGGAGCAAGTTTTTTCGATTCTGCTTTTAGTTTCGGAATGATTCGTGGGCAACATGTCGATTTAACCATTCTTGGTGCAATGGAAGTTTCAGAAAATGGCGATATTGCAAATTGGAAAATTCCTGAGAAAATGGTCAAAGGAATGGGCGGAGCAATGGATTTAGTAGCATCAGCAGAAAATATTATTGTTGCAATGATGCACGTTAACAAAGCAGGCGAAAGCAAAATTCTCAAAAAATGTTCTTTACCATTAACAGGCGTTGGTTGCGTAAAAAAAGTAGTTACAGAATTGGCAGTTTTAGAAATTACTCCAAACGGCTTTAAACTTTTAGAACGTGCTCCGGGTGTTTCTGTCGAATATATAATTGCATCAACAGAAGCCGATTTGATAATCGAAGGTGAAATTTTAGAGATGGTTGTTGATTGAGTTTAATTTATATGACTGTCCGTAACTTGTACCAATGCTAAAAAAAGCATATATTTGTGATGTCAACCTATTAAATACAAGCTATGAACCTGCCAAAATT
>JAYTMQ010000141.1:0-13854 GCA_043728355.1 Bacteroidota bacterium | reverse complement strand
TGAACCTCTTTCATGTTTTCTAATCCATCATAAAATGTTGGAGCTGCAGTTTTTTTAATATCTTTCAGGGTCATTCTCTCGATTGTAACTGGCGATTCTAAAACTCTTTCTGGAGTTCTAGATGCTGAAACTACAATTTCATTTAATTTGGTTTCCTCTGCTTGTAATACGATTTCCAATTTTCCTGAAGTTGACGATTGAGTCCTTTTAGTAACATAGCCTACCATTGAAACTTCGACAGATGCAGATGCTTTAGATGATTTTAATGAAAAAGATCCATCGAAATCGGTGTTTGTACTCGAATTTTCGCCAACAACTTTTACGTTAGCTCCTGCAATAGGTTGATTTTTACTGTCTTTTACAGTTCCTGAAATTGTTGTTTGTGCAAATGATATACCACAAAAAAACAAAGACAAAATGAATAAATAGATTTTCATTGGGTTAAATTTTGTTAGTTTAAGATGCCAAATTAAACATTTTTTTTGATAAAACTAAAAAAGTAAGAAAAAATTTCAATATTCTTAAAAAAAACATAAAAAAACTACGAAATCACTTACGAAAACGTTTTCTTTAAATCTAATTTATGAAATCTTAAATTTTTTTATTTTACAATAAATAATTAATCTTAGAGCTTATTTGATTAAAATAAAATTAATTATTTGTGATTTTTAAATTATTCTCATTTAACTAACTTTTTTAAATTAAAAAAGCTAAATCATTTTTATTAAAAACATTGAAAATATTCTTAAGTTTTAATATTTTTGTACAATATATATTATATAATATGCTAGACAATCTGATCCTAAATACAATAACATTTGTTAAACATAAACTTGAAAATGCAGAATCTGGTCATGATTGGTTTCATGTAGAACGTGTTTACAAAAATGCATTATTGATTGCAAAAAATGAAAATTGCGATATACTAATTATTCAACTTGGAGCATTATTGCACGATATTGCTGACAGCAAATTCCATGAAGGCGACGAAACAATTGGACCAAAAACCGCAAGAAATTTTCTTGAATCAGAAAATGTTGAAGAAGAAATTATTAGTCAAGTTATTTTTATTGTAGAAAACATTTCGTTTAAAGGCGGAAATTTTCATAAAAAAACCACAACAATTGAACTCGAAATTGTTCAAGACGCAGATAGATTAGATGCTATTGGAGCAATCGGAATTGCTAGAACTTTTAATTATGGAGGTTTCAAAAACAGACAACTTTATAATCCAGAAATTCTTCCCAATCTCAAGATGAGCAAGGACGAATATAAAAAGAATGAAGCGCCTACAATAAATCATTTTTATGAAAAATTATTATTACTAAATGATAAAATGAATACCGAAACAGGAAAAAAAATTGCTCAAGAACGTCATAAATTTATGGAAACGTTTCTTAAGCAATTTTATAGTGAGTGGAATGGTGAGAATTAAATTAATTCCCAACAAAAACTGCTTTTCTTTTTTCTAAAAATGCGGTTGTTCCTTCTTTAAAATCTGCGGTTCCGAAACACTTTCCGAAGGCTTTTATTTCGGTTTTATAGCCATTTTCACCATCTTTAAAATTAGAATTTACCGCTTTAATTGCTTGTGAAATAGCAACTGGCGAGTTTCTAATTATTTTTTGTGCGATCGAATTACAAAAATCTAAAAGCTCAGTTTGTGGAACCACGTGATTTACTAATCCAGAACGGTGTGCATCGTCCGCTGTAATCATTCCAGCGGTCATAATCATTTCCATAGCGCGACCTTTTCCAACCAATTGAGGTAATCTTTGAGTGCCGCCATAACCAGGAATTACGCCTAGCGAAACTTCTGGTAAACCCATTTTGGCATTATCAGATGCGATTCTAAAATGACAAGCCATTGCTAATTCTAGACCGCCACCAAGTGCAAATCCATTTACTGCTGCAATAACTGGAGTTTTGAGATTCTCTACAAAATCAAATAACATTTCTTGTCCTTGTGCAGCAAGTTGCGCGCCTTCTTCGACAGAAAAATTAGCAAATTCTGATATATCTGCGCCAGCAACAAATGCTTTTTCGCCGTTTCCTGTTAAAATTATAGCTCGAATTTCGTTTTGATTCTCTAAATATTCAAATGCCGAATGCAATTCTTGAATTGTTGCAACATTCAAAGCGTTTAATTTTGTTGGTCGATTGATTGTTATTGTTGCAATATTTTCAATGTTTGCAACCAAAATATTTTCGTAAGTCATAATATAATTTTAGATTTTTAAATGTTTTTAAACTTTATAAAAAACATCTTCAAGTGCAATTTGTAATTCTGGAAATAAAGGACTTTTTATATTTTCGCCTTCGGTTTGTGGAGGTAAACCTATATATTCATTGTCTTTTAGAGTGTAAACTAAAAGCAATTTGTCATAAGGTTCGATTATCCAATATTCGACAACACCTGCCTCTTTATATAAATTAAATTTGGTATGAATGTCGTGTTTACTGTTGTTTGGCGAGATAATTTCTACCATTAAATCAGGTGATCCGTTGCAACCTTTATCGTCTAATTTTGATTCGTCACAAATGACACATATATCTGGTTGAACAACTGTTGTGTCTTTTTTTGCTGATTTTATTGGCAATCGAACATCAAATGGTGCAACAAAAACGCGACAAGATTTTCGTTTGAAATTTTCATAAAAGCAACCAGACAAATTCTGTGAAACTGTCTGATGACCCATACTCGGTGCGGGACTCATTTTTAGTATAAAACCTTTAATAAGTTCTACACGCTCTTCGAATTTCCATAACAAATAGTCAGAATAACTATAGGTTTTGGTTAAATCTAAATCGGAAAAATTATAAACTATTGGCATATATAATGTAATTTCAAAACAAAAATAATGATTTATTGTTTTATTAAGGGCAAAGAAACTGTAAAAGTTGTTCCTTGTCCAAATGTTGATTCAAATGTAATTGTTCCTTTATAATTTTCTATAATATTTTTTATAATTCCTAAACCTAAACCCATTCCGCTGGTTTTGGTTGTAAATTTTGGTTCGAATATGCGTTCAATATTTTCTTGTTCAATACCAATGCCATTGTCTTTAACTGAAATTAAAACATTGGTCTCGACTTTATTTACAGCTACCAAAATTGATTTCTCAATTTGATTTTCAGGTATAGATTGTATAGCATTTTTAACTAGATTATTAACAATTCGAACCAACTGCGTTCTGTCCATTTTTGATATAATTTCTGCTTTTTCAGATTCGAATTCGATATAATCTTCGTTGAAAATATCTAAAGTTAAATCAACAACTTCGACCACATTTAAGTTTTCGTTATCTTGCGCTGGCATCGATGCAAAGTTAGAAAATGCTGATGCTACTGAACTCATTGCATCGATTTGCTGTATCATCGTTTCCGAATAATCCTTGAGTTTTTGTTTTAAATTTGGATCACTTTCGTCGAATTTTCTTTGAAAACTTTGCACTGTTAATCGCATTGGTGTCAACGGATTTTTGATTTCGTGCGCCACTTGTTTTGCCATTTCGCGCCAAGCTTCTTCACGCTCACTTTGTGCCAATTTTAATGCACTTTCTTCGAGTTTGTCAACCATTTTATTGTAAGCTGCAATTAACGAATTGATTTCTTTGCTATTGGCTTCGATAACTATTTTTTCGTTTTTTTGATTTAATGAAGTTTCGCTTAATTTATCAGAAATTGTTTTTAATGATTGCGTAATATATGACGATAAAAAGTAAGCAACTGCAAATGCAACAAGCAACATAAAACTATAAACTTGAGCCAAACGAAGCAAAAAACTATTTAATTCGGCGTCATAATAATTGTCATCTTCTACATAAGGCAAATTTAAAATTCCGATAGGTTTGAATTTGTCATCTTTAATTAAACTATATGACGATCGGTATTTCTTTCCATCAATTCCTCGGGTTATATCAACATATCGTTTTTCGATTGAAGATTGAACTAATTTTAGAATGAATTTTTTGATTGGTGGCGATTGTTTATCAACAGAAAATTTTGCTTTTGATGATTTTACTAGATTACCTTTTAGACTGTAAATATTGATTTCGAGATTGTGTATATCAGCCAATTCGTGAATTTTATCTTTAAATATATAATTCAAATTACTGGCTTTCAATGCATAGTTGGTATTGGCGAGAACATAATCAATATTTTCTTTTATGGCAACTTCTTTTCGGTCGAGCTTTTCTTGATGATAAACTTTGGCTTCGTTCTTGAACTGATAAATGGAAATCGAAGCCATTATGATCAATGAAATTAATATCAACAAAATCATCGATAAGAAAATTCTTATTCGAAGGGAAAGCATTGATATTTTAAAGTTCTTCATTTATTTAGTGTTCAGTGTTCAGTTTTTAATATTCAGTTTTACTGGAAACTGATCACTGATTACTATTTTTTTTCTCTAATTCGTTTATAAAACTTAAATCCTAACATTATTATTATTGAAAACAAAAATATTCCTGCAACGCCATATATCCAATTGATTGCGTTTTTTAATACAACCAAAAATACAACTGCAAATAAAATTATTGTTGCGCCTTCGTTCCATAATCGCATAAAATTATTTGAATAATTAACTTCGTTACGTTGCAATTGATTATAAATTTGATGGCATTTTAAATGATAAATATACAACACAAAAACAAAGCCAAGTTTTACTTGCATCCAATCGGCTTTGAGCCAAGCATTGCCTAAATCGGTAAAAAATAACATCCAATATGCAAAAAAACTAGCCAAAATAGCGCTAGGCCAAGTAATAATGTACCACAATCGATACGTCATTATTTTATATTGCGCTTGCAAAATTTCCTTTTCAGGTGATGGTTTTTCGTTGGCTTCTATTTGATAAACAAACAACCGAACAATATAAAACAACCCTGCAAACCAAGTGATTACAAAGATTAAATGAAGCGATTTTAGGTAATTGTAGAGTTCCATTTATTTTTTTGGCCACGAATTCACGAATTATTAATCTAAAATTCGTGAATTCGTGGCATATAATTATTTATTTTTAAATTCCCCAATCCAATTCGCAACCACTTGACACCAAGCATCATCGTCATTCAAACATGGAATTGCTCTAAACTCCTCGCCACCGTGATGCAAAAATTCTTCGTTGGCTTCCATGGCGATTTCTTCTAAAGTTTCTAAACAATCCGAGACAAATGCTGGAGTAACAACCGCCAATTTTTTGATGCCTTTTTCGGGCATTTCGTTAATTGTAGTGTCAGTATATGGCGTTAACCACTTGTCGCCCGCCAATCGAGATTGAAAAGTTTGACCGTATTTTTCTTTAGGAATGTTTAAATATTCGGTAACCAATTTGGTAGTTTCATAACATTGGTGGCTATAGCAAAACTCGTGAGCTGGCGATGGAGTGCTGCAACAAGTTCTGTCAATTTTGCAATGCGATTTGGTAATATCGGTTTTGCGAATGTGTCGTTTTGGAATTCCATGATACGAAAACAAAAGATAGTCGTAATCATAATCGCCCAAATGTTTTTTGATATTTTCTGCTAAAACCTTAATATAATCGGGTTTGTTGTAAAACGCAGGAACGATTTTGAATTTCATTTCTGGAAAATGTTTGGCTCGCAATTCTTCTGCCAAAACTAAAATTGTGGTTGTCGATGCCATTGCGTGTTGCGGATATAACGGGAAAAGCATGACTTCGTTTACACCTTTATCGTGCAATTCTTGCAATCCTTTCATTATAGAGATCGTTCCATATCGCATTGCTAACGAAACTGGAATATCAACTAAATCTTGCACTTTTTTGTGCATTCTTTTTGACAAAACAATCAATGGAGAACCTTCGTCCCACCAAATTTTGGCGTAGGCTGCAGCCGATTTTTTTGGTCTAGTTTGTAAAATAATTCCTCTAACCAGCAATGCACGCAATAAAAATGGCACATCGATTACGAATCGATCCATTAAAAATTCATCTAAATACGGCTTAACATCTTTTGGTGTTGGACTTTCTGGCGAACCCAGATTTACAAGTAATACTCCTTTCATTTTTTATTTTTTTTTCTATAAAACTTATCGGTTTTAGATTGTAAAAGTAACAATTCTTGGTTTTTATATTGGTTTGATTAACAATTTTTTATTTGTTGTTTGAAACTTTACAAATTCGGATTCAAAGCCATCAAATATTTTTTTGGCGTCGTGGCAAATTTCTTTTTAAAAGCCGCAATAAAATGACTTCCTGTGCTATAACCAATTTTTAGACCAACTTCGTTTACATTATACGATCCAGAATCTAATAATTTTCGTGCATAATCCATTTTATAATCAAACAAAAATCCATAAACGGTGTCGCCATAAATTTGCTTGAAACCCATTTTTAGTTTCTTCAAATTTAATCCAATTTCGTCTGCCAATTCTTGTAAACTTGGTGGTTCGGACATGTTGGCGATAATAATTTCTTTGGCTTTTTTGATTTTTATTACATTTTCTTCATCAATTAAAAACGGGCATTGCTCAGCATTTGGATCATCGTTTCGGTTGAAATAAAGACTTAATAATTCGTATCCTTTTCCTTTATAATACAAGTTTTTTATCGACGGATTCAAGTTATAATGAAACAATTGACTCAAAACAATCGCCATTGACGGAGAAATGTTATCTTCTTTATAATATTTTTTGTCCTTATTATCATCACTCAAAAACGTAATATAATTGGCTTCGGTTGAAAATAATGTATGGAATTTTTTGATTGAAATAATCACCGAAATCGCCCAAGAATTTGGTGCCAATTCTAAATTTAATGGTAATTCTTTTTGAGGATTATATAGCAATAACGATTTTTCTTCTTTTAAATCTAAAGCGTAATTTCCTTGATTGAATATAAATTTACCGCTGCCTTTCAATCCAAAATGAAACTGAATCAAACCGCTTGTAACTTCACGTTGTGCTTGAAAAATTTCATTAGAATCATTTTGAAAACGAATTAAAATAAAATCGTCTTCAATTTTTATAATTTCTTGTGAACCCATAGCGATATTTTTATGTGATTTAATTTTATAATTTTCAAATAAATTATTTAGAACAACTCTAAATTAACTAATTATCAGTCATCGTAATCATTACAAAAGTAAGTATTTATTAGATATATTGACGATAAAAATCTAAAAAAACATTGAGCGTTACAAATAGAACTTTTAGCGTTGTTTTTATCTAAATTGTAGTAATAGTTTTGTATCGCTCAAAGAAAGTGCAATTTATGGAAAATCTTTACTTATCAAAACATCATACTTTTTACTCAATCGGATTGAGTTACAAGAAAGCAGATGCCGAAGTAAGAGGGAAATTTTCATTGAATGACAATGCAAAAAATGCACTTTTACAACAAGCAAAATCCGAAGGAATTGAAAGTCTAATAGTAACATCGACCTGCAACCGAACCGAGATTTATGGTTTTGCAGAACATCCTTTTCAACTGATAAAATTGCTTTGCGAAAACTCTCAAGGAACGGTCGAAGAATTCCAAAAAGTCGCCCACGTTTATAAAAACAAAGAAGCAATTTCACATTTATTTAAAGTTGGAACGGGTTTAGACAGCCAAATTCTAGGCGATTTCGAAATTATTTCACAAATAAAAACCAGTTTCTCGCAAGCAAAATCTTTTGGTTTGGCCAATGCTTTTATGGAACGTTTAGTAAATGCTGTGATTCAAGCCAGCAAAAAAATCAAAACCGAAACCGAAATTTCTTCAGGCGCAACATCGGTGTCGTTTGCATCGGTTCAATTTATTATGAAAAATGTCGAGAATATTGGCGAGAAAAATATTCTACTTTTCGGAACAGGAAAAATCGGTCGAAATACTTGCGAAAATCTTGTAAAACATACCAAAAATAAACATATTACTTTAATAAATCGAACAAAAAATAAAGCCGAAAAATTGGCTGGAAAACTCAATTTGATTGTTAAAGAGTATGCCGATTTGCATTTAGAATTGCAAAAAGCAGATGTTTTGGTTGTGGCAACTGGAGCGCAAAATCCTACGATTGATAAAGCAATTTTGAATTTAAAAAAACCTTTATTAATCTTAGATTTATCAATCCCAAAAAATGTTAACGAAGATGTTCGACAACTCGAAAACGTAACTTTGGTTCATTTAGACGATTTATCTCAAATTACTGATGAAACTTTAGAAAACCGAAAAAGTCAAATTCCTGCAGCCGAAATAATCATCGGCGAAATAAAAGACGAATTTATTGCTTGGACTAAAAACCGAAAATTTGCACCAACAATTCATGCGCTCAAGGCAAAAATGAACGAAATCAAACATGCCGAACTGAATTTTCAACGCAAGAAATTATCTAATTTCGATGAAGAACAAGCCGAAATTATTAGCAATCGCATTATTCAAAAGATAACCAATCATTTTGCCAATCATCTCAAAGATGAAGACACAATGGTAGATGAAAGCATCGATTATATTAATAAAATATTTCAATTATAACCTAAAACGATTTTACTTAAATATCGAAACATTAAGAAATTAAGTTTCATTAAGAATATTACAAAATGACTAAAAAAGATATAACCAAATTGTCTTTTTAAATAACTGGATTTGCAATAAAAGTTCATAAAAGACTTGGACCAGGTTTGCTGGAAAGTGTTTATGAACAGTGCTTAAAGTTCGAATTAGAAAGGAATGGTTATCAAGTAAAACAACAACTTGTAGTTAAAATTGAATATGATAATTTAGAACTTGAATCAACATTAAGAATAGACTTATTGGTTAATGATAGTGTGATTGTTGAACTTAAAACAGTCGAAAATATTTTACCAATACACGAAGCACAACTTTTAACATATATGAAATTATTAGAAAAACCTCAAGGATTACTAATAAATTTCTACACAACAAATATTACAAAATCATTGAAACCATTTGTTAATGAGTTTTTTTCAAGATTAGAAGATTGAAATCTTAATGAACCTTAATTTCTTAATGTTTCAAAAATAATAATGGTAAATAAAACAATCAAAATAGGAACTCGAGACAGCGAACTCGCTCTTTGGCAGGCAAAAACTGTCGAGAAACTACTCAATGATTTGGGCTGTAAAACTCAAATTGTTGCCGTAAAATCTCAAGGCGATTTATTATTAGACAAACCACTTTATGAACTTGGAATTACTGGAATTTTCACCAAAACTTTAGACATTGCAATGATTAATGGCGAAATTGATATTGCAGTTCATTCTATGAAAGACGTTCCAACGGCTTTGCCAATCGGTATGATGCAAGCCGCCGTTTTGAAACGTGCCAACGAAAAAGATATTTTAGTTTATAATAAAAACCTAGATTTTCTTGATTCAGAAGGAACAATTGCAACAGGAAGTTTGCGTCGACAAGCGATGTGGCTCAATAAATATCCAAATCACAAAGTGGTCGATTTGCGTGGAAACGTAAATACTAGACTTCAAAAACTACAAGATAATAACTGGAATGGAGCAATATTTGCAGCAGCAGGATTGGAGCGAATCAATATAAAACCAGATAATTTTATCAATCTTGATTGGATGATTCCTGCACCAGCTCAAGGCGCAATGGTTATTCACGCGATGCAAAATGATGAATTTTCTAAAAATGCAGTTGCTCAATTGAACGATCTCGTAACCGATATTTGTACCTATATAGAACGTCAATTTCTTCGAACTCTTGAAGGCGGTTGCACGGCTCCAATAGGCGCATTAGCAACATTCGACGAAGATGAAATTTCTTTTAAAGGTATTTTATTATCAATTGATGGTAAACAAAAAATTGAAGTGGAAAAAGTAGTTCCTATTCAAGAATGGAAAAAATTAGGATACAATTTAGCTCAAGAAATCTTGAATAATGGCGGTACAGAATTAATGAAAAGCATTAAAGATAGTTTAAAAATTAAGTAAAGATGCAATATATTGCGTCTGTTCAAGAAATAATGAGTCAAAACAACGAAATACCAACCAATAATTACCAACTTTTATTAGATGAAGTTGCTGGTTTGGTGCAAACTCATCGCGTGCAAGCGGTACAATCTGTGCAAACAATTTCCAATCAACTATATTGGAATATTGGAGAATTGATTATAAAAAAGCAAGAAGAATTTGGTTGGGGAAAATCTATTATTGAATCATTAAGTAAAGATTTGCCAGGTTTAATTGGCGATGGCGTTAGTTGGTCAACTCGTAATCTTCAATTTATGAGGCAATTGGTTCTTGAATATTCAAATGTGAACCAAGCTGGTTCACTTTTGGTAAATGTGAAACAGCTTGGTTCACAATTAGAAAGTACAAATGTGAAGCAGGTTGCTTCACATTTAGAAAAACACAATGAAGCTTCAAATATGAAACTGGCAGTTTCAAATTTAGAAAACGATACTAAAATTCCAAATGTGAAACCGCTGGTTTCACATTTGGAATATATTAAAAAATTAGTTTTAAATACGCCTTGGAAACACAATATTACAATATTTCAAAAAGTAAAAGACATCAATGCAAGAGCTTTTTATTTAGAACAAACCATCAAAAACAGATATAGTAATACTGTTTTATTACATCAAATAAAAGCTAACGCCTACGAATATTATTTAACAAAACCTTCACAACATAATTTCGCATCTGCTTTACCAGAACATTTTTTAGAACAAGCACAAGAAAGCATAAAAAGCGTTTACAGTCTTGATTTTTTGGATATTAATAAACCTATTTTGGAACGAGATTTAGAAAAAGCAATGGTCGAAAAAGTAAAACGATTAATGCTAGAATTGGGCTATGGCTTTTGTTTTATTGGCAACCAGTACCGACTTTCGTTGGGCGATAAAGACTATTATATAGATTTGCTTTTTTATCATCGAATATTAAAATGTTTGGTTGCCGTAGAATTAAAAACAGTGGAATTTGAACCACAATTTGTCGGAAAACTTGATTTTTATTTGCAATTAATTGATGAACAATTAAAGCAAGATGATGATAAACCAAGTATTGGAATTTTATTGGTTCCTGAAAAAAACCATTTAGAAGTCGAATATACTTTACGAAATGCCAATAAACCAATCGGAGTTGCAGAATATATTTTGAGTAATCAATTACCAGATGAATTTATCGGTAAATTGCCAACAGCAGAACAATTTAGAAACGTTTTGAATCTAAAAAATTAAATTAATGAGTACCCAAACGAGCATATTATCAACAAAAACACTATCTGACGAACAAAGACAAGCATTTATTGATGCTAATTTTGATTTGTTAGAACAAGATTTTATCGAAATCGAAAATAATAATTTCGAATTAAAAAACATCAACGAAAATTTGATTTTTAGCAGTCAAAATGCTGTTCTAAGTTTGATAGAACAAACTGATTGGGAAAAATTTAAAACTAAAAACTCTTTTTGTGTAGGCATAAAAACCAAAGAATTGTTAGAACAGAATGGTTTTAAAGTTGATGTTTATATGGATTATGCATCTGAATTGGCAGAAATTATTACCTTAATATATAACAAAGAATCTTTTACTTTTTTTAGTGGCAATTTGCGTAAAGAAACTTTGCCAAAAGCATTCAAAAATGCTGGAATTCAATTTAACGAAATAGAAGTTTATCAAACTAAATTAGCACCTTTCAAAATTTCTTCAGCAGAAAAATTTGATGGAATTTTATTTTTTAGTCCATCAGGTGTGGAAAGTTATTTGAAAGATAATAAAATCAAAACCGAAACTTGTTTTTGTATTGGCGAAACGACTGCAAGCGCATTAAATAATAGCACGAAAAACATAATAATTGCCGAAATTCCAACTTTTGAAGATGTGATTGAGGAAGCAATACAATTTTATAAACAACAACCAAACCTATAAGGTTTTAAAAACCTTATAGGTTTCTATATCATAAAAAATGATCAAAAACGACTTATTTCTTCGTGCCCTAAAAGGCGAAACCGTTCAAAGACCACCAGTTTGGATGATGCGTCAAGCGGGAAGATATTTACCAGAATTCATAGCTTTGCGTGATAAATACGATTTCTTTACGCGTTGTCAAACTCCAGAATTGGCTTCTGAAATCACGGTGCAACCTATTCGTAGAATTGCTCCTGATGCAGCTATTTTGTTTTCGGATATTTTGGTTGTTCCACAAGCAATGGGAATTGAAGTCTTGATGAAAGAAAATGTTGGTCCTTTTTTACCAAACCCAATTCGTACCATTCAAGACGTTGAAAGAGTTATTGTTCCTGATATTCACGAAACGTTAGGTTATGTTTTTGATGCAATAAAGATGACCAAAGAAATGCTCAATGACGAAGTGCCGTTAATTGGTTTTGCTGGTTCGCCGTGGACAATTATGTGTTATGCTGTCGAAGGAAAAGGTTCTAAAAGTTTTGACATGGCCAAAGGATTTTGTTTCTCGAATCCGGTTGCAGCGCATGTTTTATTGCAAAAAATTACAGATACAACGATTGCTTATTTAATTGAAAAAGTAAAAGCTGGTTGCAACGCCATTCAAATTTTTGATTCTTGGGGCGGAATGTTATCTCCAGTTGATTATCAAGAGTTTTCGTGGAAATACATCAATCAAATTATCGAAGCCTTGTCTGATATTACGCCAGTTATTGTATTCGGAAAAGGGTGTTGGTTTGCTTTGAATGAAATGGGAAAAAGCAAAGCATCAGCTCTTGGTGTAGATTGGACTTGCTCACCAAGAAACGCTCGTTATTTATCAGGAGGAAACATTACATTACAAGGAAATTTTGATCCATCAAGATTGTTATCACCAATACCAACCATCAAGAAAATGGTGCATGAAATGATTGACGAATTCGGAAAAGACAAATATATTGTGAATCTGGGTCACGGAATTTTACCGAATATTCCTGTGGATCATGCGAAGGCGTTTGTGGATGCGGTGAAGGAGTATAATTTGTAATAGAAGTCTAGGGTTTATATAAATAATTACATTCAAGCAATATGACCAAAGAAACCGCGATAAAATTATTTGAACAAAAACAAATTCGTTCCCTTTGGAATGAAGATGAAGAAAAATGGTATTTCTCTATTATTGATGTTATTGTTGTTCTCACAGATCAACAAGATTATCAAATAGCAAGAAAATATTGGAACAAACTTAAAGAACGTTTAATTAAAGAAGGAAATCAAACGGTGTCAAATTGTCACCAGTTGAAAATGGAAGCGGCTGATGGAAAAATGCGACTAACAGACGTAGCAGATACCGAACAATTATTTCGATTAATCCAATCGGTGCCATCAAAAAAAGCAGAGCCGTTTAAACTTTGGTTGGCACAAGTTGGTCGCGAACGCATTGATGAAATCGAAAATCCAGAACTTGGTTTCGACAGATTAATGGAAACCTATCTCAAAAAAGGATATTCTAAAGAATGGGTAAATCAACTTCTAAAAAGTATTGAAGTAAGAAAAGAACTTACTAACGAATGGGACAATCGAGGAGTTAAAAAAGGTAATGAATATGCAATTCTTACCGACGAAATAACAAAAGCTTGGAGTGGTTTATCTGTAAAAGAATATAAAAATCACAAAGATTTAAAAAAGGAAAACTTGCGAGACAATATGAGTAACCTTGAATTAGTACTCAATATGTTAGCAGAAGCCACTACTACTGAAATCAGCAAAGAAAAAAAACCTAAAACCTTTATTGAAAATAAAAAAATTGCCAAACAAGGAGGAACAATTGCTGGAAATACCAGAAAAGAAATCGAGTCGAAAACAGGTAAAAAAATAGTCAATTCTTTAAAAGCATCTGATTTTTTAGAAAATAAGAAAAAGTTAGAATTATGAAAAATAAATTCTACAAATACATACTTCAACTCCAAGACCAAATCGTTG
>JAYTMQ010000140.1:0-12277 GCA_043728355.1 Bacteroidota bacterium | reverse complement strand
CGAAATTAAAAACTACTCAAAATACGAAAAAGGTATTAATGTGGTAGCAGTTTACGGTGGAGCTAGCATAACCGATCAGGCGAGAGAAATTAAAAGAGGTGCACAAATTATTGTTGCAACTCCAGGCAGAATGCAAGATATGATTAATAGAGGTTTGGTAAACATTTCTCAGATTAATTACTGTATTCTTGACGAAGCTGACGAAATGTTGAATATGGGTTTCTACGAAGACATCGTAAACATCTTGTCAACTACGCCAGACGACAAAAGCACTTGGTTATTCTCGGCGACTATGCCTGCAGAAGTAGCCAGAATTGGAAAACAGTTTATGACTGATCCAGTGGAAATTACGGTTGGAACCAAAAACTCTGGTTCGGCTACCGTTTCTCACGAATTTTATTTGGTTAATGCCCGTGATCGATACGAAGCATTAAAAAGATTGGCAGATTGTAACCCAGATATTTTCTCGGTTGTTTTTTGTCGTACAAAACGTGATACACAAGCAGTTGCAGAAAAATTAATCGAAGATGGTTACAGCGCAGCAGCATTGCATGGCGATTTAAGTCAAGCACAACGTGATTCGGTTATGAAATCTTTTAGAGGTCGTCAAATCCAGATGCTTGTTGCCACAGATGTTGCAGCTCGTGGAATTGATGTTGATAACATTACACACGTTGTAAATTATCAATTGCCTGACGAAATAGAAACCTATAATCACCGTTCTGGACGAACTGGTCGTGCTGGAAAATTAGGAACATCGATTGTGATTGTTACTAAAAGTGAATTGCGTAAAATTTCGTCTATCGAAAGAATTATCAAACAAAAATTTGAAGAGAAAACACTTCCAACTGGAATTGAAATTTGTGAAATTCAGTTGTTGCACCTTGCTACAAAAATAAAAGATACCGAAGTTGATCACGAAATTGATAACTATCTTCCAGCAATTAACACAGTTCTTGAAGATTTATCGAAAGAAGAATTAATCAAGAAAATGGTTTCGGTAGAATTTAATCGTTTTATTAATTACTACAAGAAAACCAGAGATATTTCAGGAATGTCATCAGGAAACGAGCGTCGTGAAAGAAGCGATGATCGTGAACCAAGAGAAAGCAACAATGGCGGGGCAACTCGTTATTTTGTAAACATTGGTTCTCGTGACAATTTCGATTGGATGCAATTGAAAGATTACTTGAAAGAAACATTAGATTTAGGTCGTGACGATGTATTTAAGGTTGATGTAAAAGAAGGTTTCTCTTTCTTTAACACTGATCCTGAACATACTGATAAAGTTATGGAGATTTTGAACAACGCAACTTTAGAAGGAAGACGCATTAACGTTGAAATTTCCAAAAATGATGGTGGTGGACGCAGAGATCACAACGGAAGAAGTTCTGGTGGTGGATTTGGTGGTGGACGTTCATCTGGCGGTGGTGGAGGTTTTAGAGGCGAAAGAAGTGCTTCGGCTCCAAGATCTGGTGGTTTCGGACCAAGAAAAGAAGGTGGTTTTGGTGGTGACAGAGCGCCGAGAGAAGGTGGTTTTGGTGGTGGAAGAAGCGAAAGCCGTTCGTCTGCACCAAGAAGAGAAGGTGGTTTTTCTGACCGTTCTCCAAGAACATCATCATCTGATGCTCCAAGACGTGATTCAGGATTTTCTTCAAGAAGCGAAGGTTCATCTGATAGAGCACCACGTCGTTCAGAAAGTTTTGGAGATGCTCCAAGACCAAGAAGACCAAGAAAAGAGTAATTTTTTATTCGATTTATATATTAAGACTCACATTTTTGTGAGTCTTTTTTTATTTTATAAATAATAAAAATTAAAAAATTATCAAAAATTTTTCATAATTTGTTAATTTTCTAATAATTATAAACATTCCTTAAAATTCTACATTGGATTTTATTACTTTTATAAACTCAAAATCGATTATGAAAAACTTTTTATTTACTTTATTAATAGTATTTTCCTCAAGTTTAATTGCTCAAGAAACACTTCCTCAAAAAATTACAGGAACAGTTGTTAACGATCAAACCTTGTTACCGTTATGGAATATTAACATAATAAATGTTAACAAAGTCAAAGGAACAACTACTAATGCTCGTGGTGGTTTTGAAATAGAAGCAACACTAAATGACACTTTAAACATATCAAGTATTGGTTTTCAATCGATTAAAGTTCGTGTAACTAATGATTTAATCAAAGATAAAAACACAAAAATAAAATTGACCCAAAAATCTTATGCGCTTGAAGAAGTTGTGGTTCGAAAATACAATTTGACAGGTTTTCTAGAAGTCGATGCCAAATTGATTCCTGTTCGAGAAAATCAAAATCGTTACAATATTTCTGGACTTTCGTCAGGTTACGAAGCAGGTGGTTATTCGCCAGGAGCATTCAGCAAAGTGCTAGGTTCTTTATTCAATCCAGCAGATTTATTATACAGTTTCTTTGGTAAAAAACCAAAAGAATTGAAGCGACTTCGAGAAATGAAAAAAGACGATACTGTAAGAAACTTATTAGAATCTAAATTTGATAGAGAAACAATTTCTGCTCTTTTGGGAATAGATAAAAACGAAATTGCTGATATTTTGGCGCGTTGTAGTTATTCTGAAGAATTTGTAAAAACTGCAAACGACCTTCAAATAATGGACGCCATTAGCGAATGTTATGAAGAATATAAAATATTAAAGAAAAAATAAGTTTTTTAATTTTAATCCAACAACAAATTATGAAAAAATTTACAATCGTATTTTTAAATTTATTTATGGCTTTTTTGTTTACTTCATGTTTTTGGAATCGACAAGAAGATAGTCCACCTCCAACTTTTCCAAATCAATATTCACCCGTTATTATTGATAGAACTGTTTTAGAAAGTTCGGTTGTAGCTAAACCAATTCAAACAATAGTTAAATCTGGAAAAATTTATATCAAAGACAATCTGATGTATTTAAACGATGTCAATAAAGGTTTTCATATTTATGATTATTCTAATGCTTCAAGTCCAGTAAAAATTGGTTTTATTAATATTCCAGGAGCGACAGATTTGGCAATTCGTAACAATAATTTGTACATTAATCAAGCTACAGATTTGGTAACATTATCTTACAATTCTAGCAATAATTCAATTGAAATTTTGAATAGAGATAAAAATGTATTTCCACAAAAAAAAGCACCAAATGGAGTAAATATAGCAACCCTAACCGTAAATCAAATTGTTATTGATTGGACTAAAAATTAGAAAGATGAAAAAAACTATTATATTTTTATTGTATATAGCTATTTTAGGTTGCTCTCAAAATGATAGTAAGTCAAGCGAAGCAGTTGCAAATCCTGATGGATCTGGCGGTTCATTGGCAATTTTTGTCCTCAAAGGAAATTATTTGTACAGTGTTGACGACAGCAAATTAAATGTTTTTTCATTAATCGATACTGCAAATCCAGTTAAAGTTAATGATATTAACGTAGGTTTCAATATCGAAACATTATTTACTAACGGTGAATACCTATTTATTGGTTCAAGAAACGGAATGTTTATTTATGAGGTCACAAATCCAGAAAACCCAACTAAACTGTCATCGGTTCAACATTTTACGGCTTGCGATCCAGTTGTTGCTAATGCAACTCATTCATTTGTAACTTTGCATTCTAACACAAATTGTGGCAATATGATTAACGTTTTGCAAGTTTACAACACAACCAATCCAACTGCGCCACAACTCATTCATTCCAGAAATTTAGTCTATCCAAAAGGACTGTCTTTATACGGAAATTACTTAATTGTTTGCGACGATTCAATCAAAATTTTCAATATTACTAATCCGGTTGAGCCAGTTTTAGTAAAATCAATCGAGAAATCTTGTTTTGATGTAATTATTAAAAATAATGATTTATATGCAATTGGTGAAAAAGGTTTGTATCGATACTTATTAGACGATTCAAATATTCAAAATATAGTTTTAAAAAGCGAAGTTATTTTCTAAAATTTAGACAATGAAAAAAAAATTAGTTGTACTAACTGGTGCAGGAATTAGCGCAGAATCTGGCATTCAAACTTTTCGTGACACTGATGGACTTTGGGAAGGACACAATGTTAACGATGTTGCAACTCCCGAAGGTTGGGCAAGAAATCCAGAATTAGTAATGGATTTTTACAACAAACGACGTGCGCAATTGCAAACTGTTTTGCCAAATTTAGCCCACGAAATTCTAGCGGAACTCGAGCAAGATTTCGAGGTTACAATTGTAACTCAAAATGTCGATAATCTTCACGAAAAAGCTGGAAGCACGAATGTTGTGCATCTTCACGGCGAATTGTTAAAAGTTCGAAGCACTGTTAACAAAAATTATATTCTCGATTGGCACAACGATTTGACATTCAATGATTTTGATGAACAGGGCAACCAACTCCGACCACACATAGTTTGGTTTGGCGAGGCTGTTCCAGCTCTTGAAAAAGCAGTAAATATTGTTCAATCGGCTGATATATTAATGATTATTGGAACTTCTTTGCAAGTATACCCAGCAGCAAGTCTTATGGATTTTGCGCAAGAAGATGTTCCAGTTTATTACATTGACCTTAATCCAGCCGAGGTTTTAAATCCTCCATTAAATCTAAAAATTATTGCTGCCAAAGCTTCGAAAGGATTGAAATCTGTTCAAAAAGAATTAATGAAATTGAAATAGTTTTATAGGGGCAAAGCACTTTTTTTTTCAAAAATTAAGTTCTGCTGTCATTCTAATCTTTTTTCAGCTTTGTCAAAGTTCGAAACTTTGACAAAGCTAAAAAAAAGGATTTTCCTCCCGAACAGTCGGGACAATCTGGGCTAAAATACAGTATTGGATTTTCCAAAAAAACTTAAAATTTTCGTTAAATAAATATTGCCAAATTTTAAAAAATAATCTAAAAACTGTTATCTAAAAACTGTAAATTGATCACTTTTTTTTACATTTGCACTTAACAACTACAACAATGTCAATTTTAACAGAATTAAATGCAGTTTCGCCTATTGACGGTCGATACAGAAGCAAAACCAAATCATTATCTCAATATTTTTCAGAAGAAGCCTTGATAAAATATAGAGTTTTGGTCGAAATAGAATATTTTATTGCACTTTGCGAAATTCCTTTGCCACAATTAAAATCGATAAATTCCAACGTTTTAGAAAGTTTACGAAATATTTATAAAAATTTTTCTACCGACAATGCACTTTGGATAAAAGAAACTGAAAAAGTAACCAATCACGATGTTAAAGCAGTTGAATATTTCATCAAAGAAAAATTCGAAAATCTTGGTTTATCGCAATACAAAGAGTTTATTCATTTCGGATTAACATCTCAAGACATCAACAATACAGCCATACCGTTATCAACCAAAGAAGCCTTTCAAGAAGTTTACTTAAAATCGTTAATTGAATTGGTTGCCAAACTGAAAGATTTAAGTATCGAATGGAGAAATATTCCAATGTTGGCAAGAACACACGGTCAACCCGCATCGCCAACAAGACTTGGCAAAGAAATAGCAGTATTTGTCGAAAGACTAGAAGAACAAATGCGTTTGTTGTTTAATATTCCGTTTGCATCAAAATTTGGCGGTGCTACTGGAAATTACAATGCGCATCACGTGGCTTATCCACAAATCGATTGGAAAAAATTCGGTAACGATTTTGTTGAAGGAAATTTAGGTTTGCACCATTCTTTTCCTACAACTCAAATAGAACATTATGACCATTTTGCAGCATTTTTTGATGCATTAAAAAGAATAAATACTATAATTATCGATTTAGACCGAGACATTTGGACTTATGTTTCGATGGAATATTTCAAGCAGAAAATCAAAGCAGGCGAAATTGGATCATCGGCAATGCCACACAAAGTCAATCCGATCGATTTCGAAAATTCTGAAGGAAATCTTGGAATTGCAAATGCTATTTTCGAACATTTATCGGCAAAATTGCCTTTGTCAAGATTGCAACGCGATTTGACTGACAGTACGGTTTTAAGAAATATTGGTGTTCCGTTTGGACATACTTTAATAGCATTTGAAGCAACATTAAAAGGTTTGAACAAACTATTGTTAAACGAACCAAAATTCGCTGAAGATTTAGACAAAAATTGGGCAGTTGTTGCCGAAGCAATCCAAACTATTCTCAGAAGAGAAAGCTATCCGAATCCTTATGAAGCTTTGAAAGAATTGACAAGAACCAACACAACAATCGATAAAAAAGCAATACATTCATTCATAAAAACTTTGAATATTTCAGATGCTATTAAAGAAGAGTTGTTGCAGATAACACCAAGTAATTTTGTTGGAATTTAATCAATATTTAAAAAAATTATCTCAAAACAACATTAATAACAACATCTCGGCGCAATTCTTCATTAATTAATTTAATGATTTTATCTTTGCCATAAGTCAATTCTTCACGCAAAACAGCCGATGTTAATTCAACATATAAAGTACCGTTTTTCAGAATAACATTTCTAGTATAAGAATTTACACCGTTGCCCATAAGTGACTTCCAGGCATCTTTGACCATAACTTCGTCTATGCCAGGTTGCAATTTATTTTTGCCAATAATTTCTTTTAAAACATCGGCGATAGAGCTTTCGTTACTGGTTCGTTTTGACATTATTTTAAAGAAAAAGGAATTGATTTTTTATAATGATATTCTACATTAGAATCGTTTTTGAGAACTAATTTTTCTTTAGTTAATTCAATTATTTCTTCTTTCCAATTAGAATAACTTGTTTTGTAAACTACAAAAACATTTTCGTTCTCAATTTTAATCTTAATTTTTTCGAAAACATCGTTTACTAAATATTTACCGTTGAATTGAGGTGTAACTTTTTTACGAAATCCAGAGTCATTTTTAATTTCAAAAAAGTCAATAGTTTCATTTATAGAATAATCTTTATTTGTACCGTTTTCGAGAATTACTTTTTCAATTTCCCAATAACCATTTAAGTTTTTAATTTCTTTTTGTGAAACTTTCTGATTGCAAGAAATAAAACTAAAAAAAATTAAAAAAAACGATAAAAAATTTTTCATTAAACTATTTATTAAAACGTTTTACTAATCCAAGTATAAAAAATAAAAGTCCGAATAGTATTAACCCTAAATAAACATAGAAGTTTTTTTGCATTATTAAATTTGCCAATACCATACATACAATACTTATAAAATAAAAAGTAATTGAGCTATTATTGTTATAAAATTTCGAAAACATATACTTTTATTTAAAGAAGGAATCTACAAACTCATACTTATTAAAAACTTGCAAATCTTCTATTCCTTCTCCTACTCCGATATATTTGACTGGAATTTTAAATTGGTCAGAAATTCCGATAACCACGCCACCTTTTGCAGTTCCGTCTAGTTTGGTTACTGCTAGACAAGTTACTTCAGTCGCAGCAGTAAATTGTTTGGCTTGTTCAAAAGCATTTTGTCCAGTTGAACCATCAAGTACTAACATTACATCATTAGGAGTATCAGCAACAACTTTTTGCATAACACGTTTTACTTTTGTAAGTTCGTTCATTAAATTTATTTTGTTGTGCAAACGCCCAGCAGTATCAATTATTACAACATCAGCATCTTGAGCGACAGCACTTTGCAAAGTATCAAATGCCACTGATGCTGGGTCGCTTCCCATATTCTGCTTTACTAATGGCACTTGAACACGATCAGCCCAAACTTGCAATTGGTCGATTGCTGCAGCTCTAAAAGTATCTGCTGCGCCAAGAACAACTTTATATCCTTTCTTTTTAAATTGATAAGCGAGTTTTCCAATTGTTGTAGTTTTTCCGACACCATTAACACCTACAACCATTAATACATAAGGTTTTATCCCTACAGGAATTACAAACTCTGAAGCTTCACCAAGATTGGTTTCAGACAACAAACCAGATATTTCTTCACGCAGAATTATGTTTAACTCTTCAGTTCCAAGATACTTATCTTCTGCAACTCGAGTTTCAATTCTTTTTATAATTTTTAGAGTAGTGTCAACACCAACATCCGATGCAACTAAAACTTCTTCAAGATTATCGAGAACATCTTCGTCAACTTTAGATTTTCCTGCGACAGCTTTGGTAAGTTTCGAAAAAAATGAAGTCTTGCTTTTCTCTAAACCTTTGTCAAGGGTTTGCTTAGTTTCTTCATTAAAAACTGGCTCTTTTTTTTCTGAGGAAAATATTCTTTTAAAAAAACTCATTTGTATTATGAAATTAAATTATGTTTTCTGCGATTAAAAAATAAATGCAATTAGCAAAACTACAAAATTCAAATGAATTTTATCTCTAATTTTATTTTTTATGATTTGTTCCAGAAATTTTCAAAAAATCAAACTTTATAAAATCATTTTACAGTATCACTTTCAATTAATCCATCTCGCAATCGTATGATTCTATGAGCATATTCGGCAATTTCTTCTTCGTGAGTTACCAAAATAACGGTATTTCCAAGTGCGTGAATATCTCCAAAAAGTTTCATAATTTCGATGGATGTTTTGCTATCGAGATTTCCAGTGGGTTCGTCAGCAAGAATAATTGATGGTTTATTTACAAGTGCACGAGCAATGGCTACTCGCTGGCGTTGCCCACCCGAAAGTTGATTGGGTTGGTGGTCCATTCTGTCGCCTAGATTGACTTGATTTAAAACTTCGGTGGCTCGAATGTTGCGTTCAGATTTAGAATATCCTGCATAAATCATTGGCAAAGCAACATTGTCAAGTGCAGTTGTTCTTGGCAAAAGGTTAAATGTTTGAAAAACAAAACCAATTTCTTTATTGCGGATTTCGGCTAAATCGTCATCAATCATTTTTGAAACGTCTTTTCCGTTTAATATATAAGTCCCAGAAGTTGGGGTATCTAAACAACCCAAAAGATTCATTAATGTTGATTTTCCTGAGCCCGATGGCCCCATTAATGCTACATATTCGCCTTTATTTATTTGTAAATCTATTCCTTTTAAAACATAAACAATTTCGTTTCCAAGAACAAAATCTCGTTTTATGTTTTTGATATTTATTAATGATTCTTTCATAGTATTCAGTGTTCAGATGACAGATTTCAGTTTTATTCAACAAAAATAAGCATCATTTCTTTATAAGTCATTAATTTAAAAAAAATGTTACATTATAAATAATCTAACTATAAACTAAAAACTGCCATCTGGTAACTTTTTTAAACCCGAATCACAAAATGTTCTTTTTCTTGTTCGGCTCTAAAAAAAACAATTCCCCATTGAAAAGTATCAATTGTAACTTTTACTTTTGGATGGTTTTTAATAATCTCCCAAGCACTTTCCATTTCTTGTGACCAATGAATATCATCGAAAATCCAAACAGAATTGTTAATAATTGTTGGTAATAAAAGATTGAAATATTCTAAAGTTGCTTTTTGAGAATGATTGCCGTCAATGTATATTAGATTTATGAAATTAGAAATTAGAATTTCAGAATTTAGATAACTTGAAAATTCGGTTTTAATTAATTCAACATTCTTGAAATTGAATTTTAGGAATTGCAACTGACATTGATTTAAAGTATTTGGACAACCTTCTAGAGTAATAATTCTTGAATTTTTATTTCCTAATGATAATGCCGAAGTTGCAAGTCCTAAAGAAGTTCCGATTTCTAGAATAGTGTTTGGCTGAAAATACTTGACAATTCTAAACAATAATTCAGACCTTTTTAAAGTAATTCCTGCTGTTTTTGCAATTTTACAAACTTGTCTTTTGTTGGATTTAAAAACCTTTGAACCAGCACCAAAATCTGTAACTTCTATTAAATTTTTATTGGCGTAAAGCGATTGTCGATAACTTTTTAGAATAGAATATTCTGGATAATTAGTTTTGTCGTAAAAGCATTTCGTTATCAAATCAAACACAAATGGAGAATGCACACCATGTTCGTTTTTGGATTTATTAAGAAATTTTAAGTATGATTTTAAAGGATTTAACACAAAGATATACAGAGTTTAATCACAAAGTTTCACAAAGAAAATAAAGTTTTGCGAATCTTTGTGTAATCATTATTCCATTTTCGCACTCAATTCAAACCAGCGTTCTTCGTGATTTTCGATTTTATTGAAAATATTTTCAAGTTCTTTAGATTTAGATAAAATATCTTTATCTGCAACTTTTCCATCGGCAAAAAGTTGTTCTATTTTTTGTTTTTCGATTTCTAAATCTTTTATTTCACGTTCGATTTTTTGGTATTCTTTTTGTTCATTGAACGTTAAACTTCCACTAGCGCTGTCTTTCTTCCAGTCACTTTTTTCGGTGTTTACTGAATCTAGTTTTTTGGGTTCGATTGAATCTTCATAAGCACGAAAATCTGAATAATTTCCTGGGAAATTCTCGATCTGACCTTCTCCACGAAAAACAAATAAATTATCTACAATCTTGTCCATAAAATACCTGTCGTGCGAAACTACAAGCAAACAACCAGGGTAATCTAAAAGGAAACTTTCTAATACATTCAAAGTAACGATATCCAAGTCATTCGTAGGCTCGTCGAGAATCAAAAAATTAGGATTCTGAATCAAAACCGTACATAAATAAAGCCGTTTCAATTCGCCACCCGAAAGTTTTTCTACAAAATCGTGCTGTTTTTTTCTATCAAATAAAAAACGTTCCAAAAGTTGTCCAGCCGAAATCAACTTTCCTTTTGCCAACGGAATAAATTCGCCATATTCTTTTATAATATCGATAACCTTTTGACCAGGTTTTGGATTGATGCCACTTTGGGTGTAATAACCAATTTTTATGGTATCGCCAGTAATAACTTTTCCAGAATCAACTGGAATCGTTTGTGTCATTAGGTTTAGAAAAGTAGATTTTCCTGTTCCGTTTTTACCAATAATCCCAATGCGTTCGCCTCGTTGAAAATCAAAACTGAAATTATCAAGAATAACTTTGTCTTTAAATTTTTTGGTAATTTTATGTAGTTCAATAATTTTCGAACCCATTCGTTCCATATTAATCTCTAGTTCAACAGCATTTTCTTTTCGCCTGGATTGCGCTTTTTCTTTTATTTCATAAAAATCGTCTTGGCGCGATTTCGACTTGGTCGTTCTTGCTTTTGGCTGTCGTCGCATCCATTCAAGTTCCTTAACAAAAAGATTCTGCGCCTTGTCTACGCTGCTATTTTCCGATGCAATACGTTCCTCTTTTTTCTCTAAATAATAACTATAATTGCCTTTGTATTGATACAATTTCCCGTTGTCAAGTTCTATAATTTCGTTACAAACACGCTCCAAGAAAAACCTATCGTGCGTAACCATAAATAGTGTAATATTTTCCTTTGCAAAATAACTTTCTAACCACTCAATCATCTCTAGATCCAAGTGATTTGTTGGCTCATCAAGAATCAATAAATCGGGTCTATTAATAAGAATTATTGCTAGTGAAAGTCGTTTTTTCTGTCCGCCAGAAAGATTTTTGACTTTTAATTTAAAATCTTCGAGCTTTAATTTAAACAAAATTTGCTTGTACTGCGTCTCGAAATCCCAAGCATTATGTTGGTCCATGCCATCAAATGCTTTTTGGTAAGCATCGGCATCATCAGGATTTTCCAATGCTTTTTCATAAGCCTCAATAACTTTCAAAATGGGGTTATCGCTCGCAAAAATACTTTCTTCTATGGTCAACTCGTCTTGCAAATTGGCATCTTGACTTAAAAAAGCCATATTTATACCCTTTCGCAAAACTACATTGCCAGTATCTGGTTCATCTTCGCCATTAATAATTTTCATGATACAGGTTTTTCCTGAACCATTTTTGGCAATAAAAGCAATTTTTTGATCTTTATTAATTCCAAACGAAATATTTTCGAACAAAGTGCGCTCGCCAAAAGATTTCGAAATATTCTCTACAGATAAGTAATTCACGACGCTATTTTTTTTGCAAAAGTAAGCTATTTAATACTATTTATGAATTTTATCGGGAACGAAAGATTAGGCATTTTTATAGACATCGCTCCCGCCATCATTCCAATCTTTTTTGTCGAAAAAAAATCGCCAAAAAAGGATTTTCCCTTCTGTCGGGGTCATCAATTGAAGATTTAGAGTTTTCAGTTATGTTTTTGGCTATCTTTTTTTAAAATATTTCATATATTTGATTTCTAAAATCATTTGCAATGGAAAATCCAAAAAAATATTCAAACACCAAAAGACCAAGTTTTGTCAACGAACCAGCAACAATTTATGAAACCAACCAGGAAATAATTCAACAAAAAAATACACCAGAACAAGAAATTTTGTTAAAAAAATTATTGGCTTTAG